>JAEETK010000056.1 GCA_016290315.1 Candidatus Saccharimonadota bacterium
TAAGTCCTTTTTAGCCATATGGTGCCCCCTTTCGTGGCTAGAATCTTTGTGCAGTAATCGTGTCAAAAAAAGAACAGTCTCGTACGGACATGTGGATATTATGCGATATATATGCATTTATGTCAATGCGCCATGTATCTTGAATTTTGTATAGTTTATGCTATAATATATACAGTTACTCTAATGCACATTAACAATCCTACACCAAAAAGGAGGTGGAAATGGGTATATATTTTGGTGCAACATTTAAGATTAAGGATTCCGAAAACGAAAGATTTGCAGTGTATTATGAGAAGTCCTTGGCCAGACTTGACGATTCTGTGAAAGGCCCCCTTTATGATTGGAGGGATGATCTGACTGTAGTGCAAGACTCTGCGTCAAATCTTCCGCTGATTACCGCGGGGCGTTCTCTGCCGGAGATGACATATCTGGTGTTGGCGCCAGTCGATTACGGCGGTGGTCGGTATGACCAAATAATCGTGCCGAATGACAAGGAAGTAAAAGTTTGCAGTGTTGTGCGAGATTGCTATCCTTACGCACATGAAAGCGTTTGCGATGTTGTGATACTTGAGACGAAAAAAGACGACCTCGTCTGCATTCGTGACGCGTATTATGGTTATTTTCTTTACGTAATAACCGAGGATGACGTGGTGTATATTTGGGAAAATAGTATTGGCTTGCTACATATAAGTGCTCTTAATTGTTCCAACATTAATAGTGATTTGTATTGCGGTTATCTTGCCGATGGACGTTTCAATAACCAATATTGGCGCGAGATAAACCTGGCAGCGGATTAAGCTTTTATTAAGGAGGTGAAAAATGGGAGTTTATTTTGGCGTAGCGCTGCAGAAAACTGAATATAATACGGCAAAGTTGGGCGAGCGGGACATCTTTGCGCTAGATGGCCAATTCTCGGAATGTAGTGAGTTTTGGGGATGGCGCAGCGACTTATCGATCGATTATATGCCTAAAAAGTTTTGGCCTATTTTTAAACCAACACCAAGCGCGACTCGTGGATGGCACATCGATGAGTATGACTTAATCGGAGTAACAGTCGATTCGCAGCTTATTGTTAGCAATCCGTTACCGAAGCTGACACACTCTCAAACAGACTATACTTATTTAGTCCTGGCGAGATGCCTGCGAGATGGGCTTGCGCCCAGCATGATCACAAAGCCGAAAGACCAGCAGTCCGAAATGATTCGATCTTATAGATGCGTTCCTTTGTGTAAAAACGTTTTTGGAGACGTTTTGGTATTTGAAGCTCAAAAGGACGATATGTTTTGCTGTATTGAGACAAACAATTTAACGCTTTATTTGGTTTCTGAAAATGGCGTGGAGTCTTTTACTTCTGAAACATATGACGGCTTGCGCGAGCGCGTACTCAGTGACGGGATCATGCCGCTGAGCGAGAAAGTGAAGAATTCCTTGAATTCATTTGGCTCTAGATACTGGTATCCTGTTTATCCTGAAAAGGAATGATAATGTTTATCGACAATCCTACACCAAAAAGGAGGTGAAAAATGGGGGTTTATTTTGGTATTACGTTGCAAAAGACTGGGCCAAAATTTAGGCGCTATCGGGCGAGTCTTGGCATGCAACCTATCTTCATATTGGAAAATGCATTTCCGGAATGTGAAGAGTTTTGGGGATGGCATGACGACTTGTCGATTGAGTTTATGTCTGACCGCAAGACTCGTACATTTGCCGACTATTTGCCTACTCCGCCGCCGAAGTTAGTACATCGCAAGACGGACGATATCTATTTGGTGCTGGCGCAGTATGAACGAGGTGAGCACAGTTCTAGTTTTATTGTCCGGCCGAAAAAATGGTGGCCCGAAGTGGTTCGATCCTATAATGACGTTCGTTTGAGTCAAGATACTGTTTACAGAGTCGTGGTGCTAAAAGTCAAGAAAGGCCAGATGTACCGTCTCGAGGAATGGTATGATGATGAGTCGTTACATGCCAAAACGCTCTATATGGTTTCAGAAAATGGCGTAAAGCTGTTCACGGCCGAGACGGACGAGGATCTGTACGAACTCGTGCTTGGCGATGAGACTATATCGCTGAGCGAGACGGATGATTATTACTTAACGCATACTAGTGTATGGGACTGGGGCCTTATTTATGATTGATGTAGTTAGGGCCTAGTTTCGAAGCACAAATGTTCATTTTTACGCAAAAAGGAGATGAAAAGATGGGTATTTATTTTGGTACGCCGTGCCATGCGAAGAATGGACTTGTTTACTCTGGCGATCGGGCCATTGCGAAGACGGACCCTTCTCTGGAAGGTGAGCTTGACGGATGGCGCGATGACTTGATCTTTGAGCAGTTGCCACTTTCGCCGTTTGGTGCATCGTGTAGTTCTCTGCTCTTGCTGAAGCCGTCGGATGAGAATGAAATGTATGTCGTTCTGAAGAAGGACTACTTTTATGGTTTTCTGAAGCGAGATTCCGTCATAGAGCTCAGAGGACAACATGCAAAAACTCGGAGCGTTGTGCGCAGAGAGGAAGATATTGACCTCTATGCGGACAATGAGGCGGTGGCTAGCGATATTGCCATTGTAGAACTTCGCAATAAGAACATGGTTTGCGTGATCAACCCTCAATATGTGTGCAGCCTGTTCTTTGCGCTGGAGGGGCGTATCGGGTTCGTGCAAAGTAATTATTATTCTTTGCTCGATAAGTTAAAAGATAATCAGGCTTTTCAGGCAAGCGGCCTGGGGGAGTATCTCGATTTCAGATACAACGATTGCATTTATGAGCACTGGGACGATATGAGCCTCGAACCGAAGAGAAAACGGCGCAAGAGAAAGTCTTGAGCTTTTGTTTTTAGAGTGATGGTTATTCCCGCACGGAAGTGCGGGAATTTTTCATGGAGTATATGCTAGCAAGGAGCAATAAAAAACCTCCGTCGGTCTTGACGGAGGCGATTCTCCGGCAGGCTTCACATCAAGGCTCTGAATGCCTCTGTGCTGTCGGGATAGCATCCATCACATTCCGTCACGGTCACCGTTTCCTTAAGATCGCACACTCTCACACCGTCTATCCGCGCATTTTCAAGCAGTTCTTCTCTTGTATTATACTCATCTTTGTCAAAATAAAACCTGACATTTTTATATGCATTTCCGTCTTTTCCGTAGACGCCGATCTCATGCTTTTTGTTTTTATAAATAAAGTCTATATTGCAGCAGATTCCCATCGCTAATTCTTCATCAATAACACGAAACAATACAGATACAGGACTCTCCACACTTTTGGATTTAAAAAACGGCATATCTTTTACCTTCCTTTATTCTTATATTAATTATATCAAGTTCGGGTGTGAACATATTGAACTAATATGTCCAATATCGTACACCGCCGTGACGAGAGCAGGCGCCACGGCCTGTGGCCGTACTGCTGGTTCCGTCATTGCAGACGGCGCCAGTCCGAACGCCTGATTGCTGCCCCGCTCCGTTATTGGGGCTGGTTGTGTTGGGCGTGCTTGGACTTGGCGTGATGCTATTTTGAGATTTGCGAGCTTCCTCGGCGGCTTTTATGCGGGCTACCTCCTCGGCGGCCTTTTTCGCGGTTTCTTCGGCGGCCTTTTTCGCAGCTTCTTC
>JAEETK010000057.1 GCA_016290315.1 Candidatus Saccharimonadota bacterium
GTGGTCGGTGTGCATTCTTTACGAGCCCGTGCAGATAGTTATACCAAATTATGCCGTTATACAAATCTTTAACTTCCAATTTCATCGTACGCAACATTTGCTCGTGATTTGGATGTGTTTCAATCATGGCTACCGCCAAAACGCCACCCGAAATAGTTTCCGACCCAGTTGCCTGTTGTACTTCGCGAGCCTTTGCAAAAATTGGAGTAATATCTTCTGGTAGCGCTTCGGCTACTATACTCAAGAATTTCGGCGTAATTGCGTAACGTACGGCTAGAAAGCTGCCGCTATTTGTTTTGTGGGCTATTTGTGCAATCTCGCTTGGGGTGGGGGTACGACTAAACAATGTTAACAGATCGCGTGATAATAAATCGTTAATATCATCACTTGGTCCAAGCGGCGGTTTGAGTAGTTCGTCTTTTATGTAAACAAAAATAACGAAAACCGCAATTGCCAAGCCCCAACATATCCAAGCGATGGCGGAGTGTAGCATGAACATTAAGTACGCGCCCAGCGCAATTAAAACGATTGCCGTAATAATCATCAAAACGCGAATTGCGACGGGCTCGAAGACTTTGCCGACCCTCGACTCTTGCGCCCGTTGGCTATTATAATGGAATTCGTTCATCAGAATGTTACCCCCGCAATAGTTAAAATTACGCTAGCAAGTGGCAAGATTGGCAATAGTGGCCAAACCGCAATCGCGATTAGACCAATAATCAGAACGGCAGTCAGCACGATAATGCCAACAAATATAATCAGCAGACGCATTATGAAGCCAATCATGCGCGAAAGCAGCTTGTCAAAGAAATCGCCAAATTGAGCCTGGACCGATTCGCCGCCGCTGCCATAGGCGGATATTTGCTTATATGGCGCAAAAAGAGTGCGCAAAAGTAGCGAAATCGAGAAAGAATCGGCCAAATTACGTAGAGTGGAGAACGTTTTTCGCGCAAAGTGTTTCCAACCGCGAAGGTACCACCACTGAAAAAAGCCGACAACTAACATGTCTATATTATAGCAATTATTGCCAAAATATAACACTTATGTTAATCTTAAAACAAATTAAGAAGGAACAAAAATGCAAAAGCAAAAGAATGTACAACTTGCAGTAATCGGTGTACTAGCGTTCGCCGTATTATTTATGTCCATTGGCTTTGCGGCTTATTCGCAGATGCTCAATATCAACGGTGTTGCCACTATCGGTACCACGGCAAACAAGTGGAGCATCCACTTAAATCCAAACAGCTACCAGCTCGGCGAGGGAAGCGTAGAGGAGAATTCGAAATCCATCTCCGACAACTCAATTTCGTACGACATTACATTAGAAAAACCAGGCGACTATTATCTATTTCAGATTGATGCTGTGAACGATGGTCAGCTCAATGCTGTGCTTGATAGTATCCAAATGAGCGAGCTAACTGCCCAACAAGCTGACTATGTGAAATATACGGTCAGCTACGACGACATTAAGTTCAGTTCTAGTGCTGACAAGCTCAATATTGCTCTTCCGTCCGCTACTGGCGTTAATCGTAAAGTAGTAACCGTACGTGTTGACTATGACATTACGGACGAACATAAAGTTCTCCCACTCACTGAGCCGCTTGAACTGAAACTATTTGCATCGTTCAATTATAGTCAATCTAAATAATGCGCATTAAGCGAAATGAGCAGCAAGTATATCTCTTAGAAACTGCCCTCGCAATAGCAGTTATACTTTTAGCATCGTTCCTATATTCTTTCACGCCGAGTATCAAGTCATATTATATGGCCGCCGTACTCGGCGTTTTGCTCGTCGTAGCGATTGTCCGGTTTGGTTTTCGTCGCGACAAGCATTATCTCAAAAACTACGTATCACGCATTGTTGTTGCCTGCTTGATGGTGACTTTTATTGTCAGCTTTGGGCTAGGGCTATTTCTAAACTTTACGCATAGCTCATTTTCGCTTAATCCTCACGTAATCCTATCTGGCTTCTTGCCAACGTTGCTGATTTCTTGCGAAGCGGAAGTATTCCAATATGTAATATTTCATTCGTATTTTCGCAATCTTCGACCAGTAGCAATTTTTGTGGTAACTATTGCGGCCACAAACATTCTCATTTCTACAAATTTCAGCTCTTTTGCCAGTTCGGAGGCGGTTTTTGTCACGATTTGCACGGTCATACTGCCAGTATTGGCGACCGAATTATTGTGTAGCTACTTGAGCTATAAGATTGGCCTACGTCCAGCGCTAATATATAAGCTATCCGTTCGCCTCTATCCTTTCGTTTTGCCTATTTTACCAAATCTCGGACCGTTCATTTACGCAGTCATGGCAATTTCTTTGCCAGCGGCAATCTTTTTGTTTACTTATAATTTGCACGTAGCTAATCGTAAAGATCAAAAACGCATTCGTCGGCGTAACCAAATGATTATTACTACGCCTATTGTTTTCGTTTTGTTGGCGGTGGTAATACTTGTGTCTGGTATTTTTAAGTATCAAATTATCGCAATTGCGTCCAATTCGATGGATCCAACCTTCGCGCGTGGCGATGCGGTTATTTTAGAAAAGACTTCTGCCGATAAGATTGCCGAAAATGATATACTAGTATTTAAGCATGAGGGGATAATTATTACCCACCGTGTTACCCAAATATACACCGAAAATGACCGCCTTTATTTCGTTACTAGGGGCGACAATAATGAGGAAGTTGACGCCTTCAGGACTGACGAATCGCAAGTTATTGGGCGGGTTGTAATTATAAATAAATATATTGGCTACCCAACCGTTTGGTTGAGTGAATTATTTAAAACGGAGTAAAGCATGGCTGAGCAAATTCACTACAGTTTGAGCAAGCGCATCTTGATGATTATTTTGATTTTTGTCTGTGCCGTTTTTGGCGTGTTTCTTTGCGTGCTTGGTTTTAGTCCATACAATGGTGTCGAGCTTGCGCAAAAAACAAATAACGACCTAGACTACACGGTAAGTTTGAAAGACAACAATTATTTTGAAAAAAATGTCTTACCATCCGGCGGTAAGTATATTTCTAATCTAATTGATCATTTTAATGTCAGCTTCAAGTATAATTCCGAATTTACGCAGCCAGTTTCCGGTTCATATTCGTACCAGATTATCGCTACAATCAGCGCTAATGAAAGCAAAAGTCAGAGCAGTGCAAGCTATTGGTCGCGCGAGTTTAAGCTCTTTCAGTCAGACGCAAAGGAGATTCGAGAAACTCGAAATTTGACTTTTACGGACGAAGTAAAGGTTGACTATGACGTGTATAATAACCTCCTACACGATTTTAAAAAGAGCTATAGCCTTTCCGCAATGGGGAAGTTGGAGGTGTCTTTAGTCATTACTGGCGACCTAACGAATAGCTTGTTTAGCAATAAAATGCCACTCAAATCCGAAATGAGTATTTCCGTGCCGCTAACGGAGCAGGCCGTGGAGGTTTCGATTAATACGGATGCGAAGAATAAAGAACAAGTATTAGCATCGGCGCCAAAGATGACCGATGGCGCAATCATAGCTTGTCGCAT
>JAEETK010000023.1 GCA_016290315.1 Candidatus Saccharimonadota bacterium
CGGCGTTTTTAGAGTGCTGTATGAGAAGAGCGTTGCGCCAGTGATTGGCCGTTTCGATCGAATAGAGGAGAGCGGTGAAAGCGGTGAGAAGCTGGCAATTTTCATACAGCCGAACGGGGACGAGTATAGATTTGATTTGAAAGACTGGAAGAAAGAGGAATATCCCAATGAAAAATGCTATCATGTAGTATTTTGCACTGAGAACTATTGGGTCTTTTGTCCGCTGAATCAATAAAATAAGGCACTTACATGAAAGAAGGCCCGGATTGCATATCCGGGCCTTTTGCGTTGAAGGTGCGTTTTTTGTCTAGCGGTGGTGCAGTTTTTAACGGCTTCTTTTGCTTCTGCGTCTCAACATTCTGAGCTGGCGCCATCTTTTGGTCTTTTTTCGTTTATTCCTAACTCTGCTTTTTGGAGAGCTATTCTTAAACAATGCGACCGATGTATTATTTGCCACGATCATTGTGATTGCGGCGGTGTCTTCCTGCTGCCCCAGATATGTGATTGCGTTGGGGGCTACGGAGAATTGGCCGTCATCTTCTGTGCCGACTGCGGCGTCACTCCGCTGCTGGCTTATATTCAGATAAGCATACGTCAGTATGTAGCCAGAGAGAATGCTCAAAACGTGTACGTTTGATCTGGTAAATGTGTTTGCGAGGGGAAGAACCAGCAGGAATGATGCGCGATAGATGTTGCGGTATAATGTTTCTCTTTCGGCGAACTTGCGCAGAACCGTGGCTGTTATAGCCCCGACGATAACCATCTCTATTGCGGCAATAGCTGAAGTTGGTGACATTACGGAGCGCAGATTGAGCGTGTCTGTTATCTTGATGTAAGCCCATAAGAATGGCATGGCCATAAACCCTATAGCTGCATCTAGTGCTATTACTGTCGTACTCTTAGCGATAATGATACACGTAATAATGCTCGCGGTTAAAAACATGGCAACAACCTTGATTGTAAATAGTGCAGTGGTAGTCGTGGCGACATGGCTGGTGGTTGCTCCAAGGGGGAAATGTATACAAAGAGCAGTGAAGAACAGCCCGGCCGCGAAGCCTATGACGTTAGCGATAAGGCGACAGATGAAAGTTTTACTATTATCTCGCATGTAAGTACCTCCTTACAGATAGACAAAAAATGTTTAGGTGCAATGTATCTTTCTATTTTATCATATTTTAATATTTATGTCAATTTTGAAGAATCGTCCTAGATTAAAAAGCCCGGGAAGGAATTCCCGGGTTTCTTGCTATTTTCATTCGTATAAGATAATCGTGCGACTCTTCGGGATTAGAAGCTTAGAATGTAGGCTATCGCAAGGACGATTGCTGCAATAATGCTGATGCCCCTCCAGGGAAGATTTGAAATAGCATCAGGAAAGCTACTCCAGTAATTATCGTCGATGTCATGATCGCCAACAAAATCGGCGACGGTGTTGGGAATTGCAGTATCCGTGTCGGGAATAATAGCATCTATATCTATGACGGGAATAGTATCAGGGACGGGGACAATGTCGTCGCGCGGGGCAATATGAAGGACTGCATCTTTGCCGCGTGCTTTTTTGCAGCTGGGGCAAGTATAGACATTACTCGCAATGCCCGTCGTGCCGCAATAGTTACAATTCCAATAATCTCTTATTACTCTTCTCAATACTTTTGAAACCTCCTGTGCGTAAATATGCGAATAGACGAATGAAATTATTAATGAGCTACAAGACGATAGGGATGTATATATAATACTGTCCATAGCACCTTAATTATTATTATCATATAATGTTTGTACAGATTAGTCAATGGAGGGGGGTGTGTATGTTTCAAAATAAAATGCATAAAAATGCAATAGCTTGAATGTTCGGTTATTAAAGAATGGAATATAAAAATGTGCAAGTGTGGAAAAGCATGAGCGGAACAATTTTTTTGTTCGGTTTTTTCTCTGTTAGGGTGGGTAGTTTTGCACCGGAATGTGGAAAACTGTGCAAAAATGGGTCTTGCAATATATGAATTTGTTGTCTAAACTAAGGACAAGTGGAAACAACATAAAAACCACGAAACAAAAATAAAACCAAAGGAACGATTGGAAAAGTAAAATGAAAAAGAAGATCGAACTAAAGGACCAGTCGCAAGGCTACCAAATTATTACGTTGTCAAAGAAATAATTGGTATTTATTTTAAAGCACGTTAAAAACGTTCGAATCCGAACATCTAGGAGTTTTGGGCGCGTTTAGGATACGCGAAACAGAAACCACAGGTACATTCATTAAAATACACACCTCCCAAACATATAACTCACCTCACACAAATTAAGTCTCTCAACTCCATAATTAATGTGTTGGCTAAATGCTAGCAGTAATTGTGGATTCTTAAATGTGTTAAGGACAAAATAAACAACAAAAAACACAAAAACCTGAAATTTCTAGATGCTCGGGTTCGAACTAAGATATAATGAAGAAATGAATGAAGTTCATATTCCAGTGTTATTATCGGATGTATTAAAGTATCTGCAGCCGGTTGAAGGTGAAACATATTTAGACCTTACGGCGGGATATGGTGGGCACGCTGATAAAATTTTGGAAGTAACTCGGAACTATAATGGTGCGGTCCTAAATGACCGTGATCAGAATGCGATAGATTTCTTGGAGGCGAAGTACCAAAAGGTGAAGCCGAAATTGATGCATGATGATTTTTATAGTACTGCGCTACGACTTGTGGAGAGTGGAATTAGCTTCGATATGATTCTGGCGGACTTTGGAGTTTCTTCGCCGCAACTAGATAGACCTGAAAGGGGATTTTCGTTTACTAAAGAGGCGCGGCTCGATATGCGAATGGATGAGTCGCAAGATTTGGACGCTTGGACGATTGTTAATAGATGGAGTGAACGAAAATTAGCGGATATTTTTGAGAAATACGCAGAGGAACGACGTGGTCGTGCTGAATTGCTAGCCCGCGAAATCTGCATGAATCGGCCAGTCGAAACAACTACCGAACTCGCTGATTTAATAAAGTCAAAATCACCGTACTCGCATACGCATCCGGCGACACGGATTTTTCAGGCGATAAGGATTGTTGTTAATGATGAATTGGGGATCATCGAAAGGACATTGCCTTTATTGCCGAAGTTACTAAAACCGGGCGGAAGGGTAGCGATAATTACTTTTCATAGTCTAGAAGATCGACTCATTAAGAATTATTTTAGGGATGAGAGTAGCAAAGGATTAGAGTCGACATTAAGTATAGTAACTAAGAAACCGATTGTTGCGGATAATACGGAAATTGTTAATAATCCACGCGCGCGCAGCGCAAAGCTAAGAGTGGCAAAAAGGATCTGACCAATCTTTGATGGCGCTTAAAGCGGAACATGCGAGCGTCATCGTAATAAAAATAAAAAACAAAAAGGAGTAAATAGTATGGCGAAAATTATCGTTACGAATAGAAGCCGTGCACAACAGGTAAAAGTTCACTTCCGCTAAATAATCGGCAATATTTTGACCAATTAAAGATTTTTATTTTGACCGGTAAATATCTTTTTAATGCTTATTATTTAATACGCAGAGACTAACCTATATGCCCCGGTCTCGGGGTGCCTCTACAGTAGGTGTAGTTAGTGCGGAGTGTGTAAGACCTAAAAACATTTTTGACCTTCTTTGGTGAGACTGGGCGTTTCTTCTCTTGGCGCTCAGTCTACCACCAAAGCTTTTTGCATGTAGAGATAAAAACAAAGAATAGTAAAAACAAACAGGATATTTTGATGCCAGCATATTATGCAACTAGGAGAATGACAGGATCGAGCAGTGCATCGTCGAGTACGTGGGCGCGTAATCGTAATGCAGTACGCCATAACTCGAAAATTGTCCTGGGGCCAGTTAATCATACAATTGCGATTGTTTTAATTGTGTTACTGACCGGCTTAATCTTTCTGACGCAGAGTACGAAAGTTACGAACTATGACGTCGAAATAGCCAAGGTAGATAGTGAGATAGTAGACCTCGAAGCGCAGCGCGATGCTTTAGCGGTGGAAAATGCGAAAATAACCGCGGCGGCAGCTGATGAGGACAAGAATAAAGTTGCGGCAACGATGGTTGACGCAAATAGTGCGGATTTTGTAAAAGAATAATCCATTTTTCTTGTACAAGAATTCCGGTGGACAAGCCGGAGTTTTTTGTTTTTAAGTGTAGTATAATTTTCTTATGTTTATGTCGCGTAAGTCGCGTTATTTGTTGATATATGTCGCATTGTTTGTGCTGTTTTTTATTGCAGTTGCTAGGCTGTTTTTGGTACAAATTATCGACCATCGTAAATACGTCGATGCGGCTAGTGAGTTGCGTATTTCTAAATATTCTTTGCTGGCAAAAAGGGGTGAAGTGTATATGATGGATGGCAAGAATTCGACAACTCCAGTCGTGATGAATGAAAGGACTTGGCTGATTTTTGTAGATCCGAGCTATGTGGCGGATAAAGATAAAGTGCAGGCGCAATTAACCAATATACTTGGTGACCAGATGATTACGACTTGGAAAAAAGTTTGGTCTAATATGAAGAGCGGATACGTTGAGGTTGCGAAGCATGTTAATTATGAGACGGTTACGAAAGTCAGGGAGGCAAATTTGCAGGGGGTTGGCCAGAAAGAAACCTCGCGGCGTGTTTATCCAGCAGGGCAGTTGGGAGCGCAAATATTGGGCTTTATTAATGCGGAAAATGTAGGTACGGGGCTTGAGGGCGCTTTAAATGATCGGCTATCTGGCAAGGATGGGCTATTAAAGACCGTAACCGACGTGCATGATATTCCGCTCTCAATTGGCGATGATAATGTAGAAATACCAGCGCAAGACGGTGAAAATATCGTGTTAACGATAGATGAAAACGTGCAAAGGAAGGTTGAGAAGATTCTAAAAACGCGGATGGACAATAATAAGGCAATAACGGCCGCCAGTGCCATCGTGATGGATCCGAATACAGGAAAAGTCTTGGCGATGGCGAATTATCCGACATTTGATCCAGAGAAATATTATCAGGTAAAGGATGCGAGCTTGTTTACTAACCGCGTAGTCGAATCGCCATATGAGCCAGCATCGGTATGCAAGACTTTTACCTATGCGGCGGCAATCAATGAGGGGGCAATGGTTCCAACCGACACTTATTACAATAAGGGTTACACGTACGTTGAAGATCGTCGAATGCAGAATGCGTTAACGAATACGGCTTTAGGCGAGATTACTTTCCGAACGGCTTTAGACTATTCATTTAATACTGGTTCTATTGAAGCATTGCGCCGTTTAGGTGGGGGTAAGATTACTAAGGCTGCGCGAACGAAGCTGTATGGTTATCTGACGGATAATTTTGGCCTGGGGAAGCGTACTGGCATTGAGCTGAATGATGCGCCGGGGATAATTATTAGCCCAGAAGAAGATGAAGGCAATGCAGTACGTTATGCAAATATGACTTTCGGGCAGGGGATGAATCTAACGATGATCCAAGTGGCAGCGGCATTCTCGTCGTTAGTGAACGGTGGCGATTACTATCAGCCAACTATAATCGCGGGGACAATGAAAAATGACGCATTCTACAAGGACGAAAATAAGAAGGCTCTGCGCCAAACTGTTTCGGAGAATACTAGCGAGCAAATGCGTTCGATGCTAGAAGAAGTGCGCAGCAAGGAAGTGCCACGGTCTGGTGATAAAGCTGGCTATAAGATTGGGATTAAGACTGGTACTTCGGAGACCTATGATGCGAGCGGTAAATATACGTCTGATGCGACAATAGCTAGCGTGATTGGGTATGGTCGCAAAAACCAGCAGGGTTCAATGCCGGAATATGTGGTGATGGTGCGCCTGGACGGCAGTAGCTTGCTGTGGGGGTCACTTGATGCGGTGCCAGTGTTTACTGAGATTAGTAATTATTTGTTAGAATATTTAAGGATAGAGCCGATAAAATAGAAAGGATCATGTCGGAATGTTAGCGGATATAAATTCTAATATTGGATACGAGCTAATTTTGGCGTTGGGGGCTTTCTTGCTGTCGATGTTTTTAACGCCGATTTATACGACTTTTGCATACAAGCATAAGCTTTGGAAGCGGCAAAAAAGTGTAGATGTAACTGGCGCGGAATTGACAGTAATGAATAAGCTCCACAAGGATAAGATAAAGCGCCATTTTCCGACGATGGCGGGGATGATTATGCTAGTGACAGTACCGGTGGTGCTAATTGCTTGCAATTGTCTGAACCGTGGCCAGACTTGGCTGCCGATTGCGGCGTTTGTGGGTGGTGGGCTAATTGGCTTTATTGATGACGTAATTAACTTGTTTGGCAAGAATGCAGCCGCGGGTTTGCGGGCGCCGGTAAAATTTGCAATGATTACGGCCTTAGGCGCGGCTTTGGGGTGGTTCTTTGCGGTAAAGCTCGGCTGGACATCGGTGACGGTGCCATTTATGGGCGCAATTAATATTGGCGTAGTTGGGATGATAGTATTGTTTGCGTTTGCGGTGGTGGCGACGGGCAATGCGGTTAATATCTCGGATGGGCTAGACGGTTTGGCTGGTGGTTTAGCGATGTTGGCATATGGTTCTTACGGTGTAATTGCCTTATTGCAGGAACAGTGGTTCTTAGCGGGTTTTTGCTTTATTGTGCTAGGGGCGTTGTTATCGTACATTTGGTTCAATGTTTATCCGGCGCGCTTTATGATGGGGGATACCGGTTCGTTTGCGCTTGGTGCGGGATTAGGGGTCGTTGCAATGATGACTAATTCGTTCTTATTGCTGCCGGTGATTGGCGTGCTGTTTGTGGTTGAGGCGGGGAGCTCACTGATTCAGATTTGCTCAAAGAAATTTTTCCATCGAAAAATCTTTGTTTCGGCACCTTTACATCACCATCTGCAGGCGAAGGGTTGGGAAGAGAGCAAGGTTGTGATGCGTTTTTGGATTATTGGCGGCGTGACGGCGATGCTTGGGATATTTTTGGCAATGGGTGGGGGCATTATTAAGTGAGAAAGCATCGGCCTGATTTTTCAATTTTATTGATAACGCTAGGTTTGATGGCGGCAGGGTTGATTATCGTTTATGCGATTGGCCCGCGTACGGCGCAGTCCGAGGGGTTTTCTAGTGATTATTATTTTTCCGGGCACTTAAAAGCGATTTTTGCATCGTTGGCAGTATTGGGAATTGGTGCTTTTTTGCCATACAAGCTGATTGGCACATATAGTAAATGGCTGACTATTATTGCGTTTGCGCTCTGTTTTCTGACGGCGGCATTGGGGCGCGCGGGGATTGGTGGTAGTTTTGTTATTTGTGATGAGGGTGCGTGTAGGGCTTTAAATTTTCCGTTACTGGGAAGTTTTCAGCCGGCCGAGTTCTTGAAGATCGCGGTGCTTTTTTACGGTGCCTGGTTGATTTCGGATCGGCGCAAGAAGAAGCAGTTGGCAAAGAGTGAGTTTTGGCTTCCGATGGGGGTAGTGATTGCGGCAGTGGCTTTCGTGGTGGCGTTTCTAGAGAAGGATTTAGGGAGTACGGCAGTAATTTATTTGATGTTGGCGGCAATGATGTTTGTGGGCGAGATGCCGTGGAAGCAGCTGGGTATTTTCGCGTTAGTCATTCTTGCGTGTGTTGTGGTATTGATTAAGGTGGCGCCGCACCGATTGGATCGTCTAGCGAGCTTTAGTGGTAAAGGGGATGATTTCCATATTATGAATTCATTGATTGGCTTCGGTACGGGTGGAGCTTTTGGTGTGGGTTTGGGCAACAGTGTTCAGACTACTGGTTATTTGCCAGAAGCACCGAGCGATTCGATATTTTCGGTAGTGGGGGAAGCGTGGGGCTTCTTTGGGGCGGTAATTATACTGATTGCTTATGCGGTGATGTTGGTACGCATTCTAAATGTCTCTCGTTGCACGGAGGATGATGAGCAGAACCTGTTCACGGTAGGTGTTTTTACCTGGATTTTTGCTCATGTTATAATTAATGTAGGTGGAATGCTAGCGCTGATGCCGATGAAGGGTATCACGTTGCCGTTCTTAAGCCACGGCGGTACGAGCATGATGTTCGTTTCGTTTGCCGTGGGTATGACATTACAAATATCTAGATGGACAAAGAGAGAGGCAATCGATGAAAATTCTAGTAGTAGGCGGGGGCAGCGGGGGACACGTTACGCCGGTAGTCGCCGTCGTACGTGAGATTTGGAAAATTCGTCCGCGGGCGAGGATTGATTTTTGGACTGACAAAAAATATTACAAGAATGCTCGCAAAATCACCATTGAAAATGGGATGGATGTAGATATCAAGAAGGTCGCTTCGGGTAAGTTGCGTCGCTATGCGGGCTTTAAATTCATTGATTACTTGAAGCATTTTGATATAGTTTTGCATAATTTTGCGGATTTTTTCAGAACTATTGGTGGCTTTTTTCAGAGTTTTTTTCGATTGGTTGCGCATCGTCCGGATGCAATATTTCTAAAAGGTGGTTATGTGTGTTTGCCGGTAGGTCTGGCGGCGCGGATTTTGCGAATTCCATACGTGATTCATGATAGTGATTCGGTGCCAGGTTTGACGAACCGATTATTGGCGAAAAAAGCCGTAAAGATAGCGACGGGGATGCCGCTTAGCTACTACTCTTACCCAGAAGAGAAGGCGGAATGGACAGGGATTCCAATTGGCGAGGAGTTCAGGCCGGTTTCCGAGTCAAAGCAGAAGCGCCTAAAGAAAGAATTAGGATTTGATCCTGAGAAAAAGCTTGTCTTAGCGACAGGCGGCAGTCTGGGGGCGGAGGATATCAACTTGACTATGCGGAAGATCCTCCCAGAGTTGCTCAAAAAGAGCTCAACTATGCTGGTGGCAGGGCGCGAACGTTACCCGGAGATGATTGATTTGAAAGATTACGAAGTGTGGGAAGACGGCGTATTGAAGTCTAATTTTCGAATGGTGGAGTTTTCGAGCGAAATGTGGAAATTGTTTGGGGCAGCGGACATTGTGATTTCGCGGGCGGGCGCCTCCACGATGACCGAGCTATCTAGCATGGCAAAGGCGGTTATTATGGTACCAAATGAAGAATTGCCAGGGCATCATCAAGTAAAGAATGCGAAGGCTTATGAAAAGGCGGAGGCCGCCGTGGTAGTGTCGGATTCGAAAATGATGAAGAAACCAGAGCTCTTATTGGATGCAATTGTGCATTTGTTAAAAAGCGAACGCGAGTGCGAGCGGTTAGCGGTGAATCTGCATAGTTTTACAAAAGAGCATGCGGCAGAGAACTTAGCAAAGATGGTGATTGGAATTGCGGGCGGTAGTTGACGGTTGGTGCCAATTTGAACGTTTTTTGAGTTAATATGGACGTGCGTACTATTTGACTAATTGTAGTATCTGTGGTATAGTTCTCTATGAGAGCGTCTTCGCGGTGCGATGATGCTAAGTACTTTTTATGCTATGCGTACTAGGCAACCCCTCTGCGGACGCGTAGGGGGTGAGCTAGACCATATATGAGTCTCGGAGGCGAGCTCATTGGTCTTAGCTGCAAAAGAGTCGACGCTTTTGCCGCGAACGTATGTAAGCGCACATTTGGTGCGTTGAGTTGGATACTTATTGGCTTCTGTGCGATATGGCAGAGGTTGGCTAAAATCTTTCGCCGCCGGTTCGGTAGACGAAAGATAGGCCTGTATGGTTAGTTACACGCCTCTGTTTGCGATGCACAGAGGGAAAAACGTGTGGCTAAGCGTGCACAATGTCTGGCTCGTAGCATAATTATTTGAGGAGGACCGTTCTCCTCATCCTCGGGCGCCCCTCGGTGGGACGCCCTATTTTTTTATTTAATAAATTGAAGATGCGAATTTTAAACGACTTGCTAAAAAGCAGAGAACTTGTTAAAATAATGGCATTGGTCACGTCGTCTAGTGGTTAGGACTCCAGGTTTTCATCCTGGCAATCGCGGGTTCGAATCCCGCCGTGATCACCAGATTTAGATTTTGAAAAAGCACCCGAGAGGGTGTTTTTTGTATTAAAATAGAAAAAAGTGTTGACAAATAGTCAAATGTATGATAATATAGGGGTATTGGTCAACAAAACCCGTACGTTTATAGAGGAGGAGTAAAACATGAAAAAGCATGGCATATTACTCGCTCCGGAACACCCGGAGTAACCATTAATTCCTGCTCCTGACCGTCCGACCCCGTTTGCCCGTGCGCTTTGCCGCTTTTGCGGCTGCCGATCTGAGAGGGCCACGAGGGTTTTAAAAATCTGTGAAAGGAGGTTGGCGCTTGAAGAATTATAGCGAAAGATCACCCAACGAGTGGTTTTAAATGCCCTCGGGCATTTATTCGCGGAAACTTTTAGCCCGAAAGGGGAGGAAAGGAGGCACCCATGCTCTAGATGGGGCCACGCGCAACGCGTGGCGAATGACTCAGTCAACTGCTCGTTGGAAGTTATATGCGCCTTTGCGTCGTCAGCGACGCCGGCCGGATCCAGTACTTCACGAGCTATCTCTTTTAAGGAAGGAGGCACCCATGCTCTAGATTAAGCCGCCAATGGCGGCCACACTCATGTTTTAGATCAAGCCGCCAATGGGCGGCTACACTCCAAACTCTGATCATTGGAGCGGCGACAATTCTTGCGCAAGTAGGCACAGTAGTCAGACTGCACTGCTGAAAGCTCGTCGTCCGCTCCAAAGCTTTAGGCGCCGGTTATGGCGCATCTACTCCCCCCCGACAGGGGGGGATTTTTTTATGGTTCTTTTTATGGATTAAAGAGCTTATGTCGCAAGTTATCTAATGGTATAATTAAAGATATGAGTACAAAGTTATTTAAACGCACTAAAATCTTGGCAACGGTAGGCCCATCCGTATTTGCAGAAGAGAAGTTGAAAGAAATGGTATATGCGGGCGTAAATGGTTTTCGCTTAAATTTTAGTCATGGCACCTATGACGAACGCGATCAACAGATTGCAACGATTAGGCGCTATGCTGCAGAGCGTGGTAAGTCGGTAGCGATTGTGCAAGACTTGCAAGGTCCAAAGATTCGTTTGGGAGATTTAAAGGATAACCATTTAGACGTGAAGACTGGCGATGAATTAACTCTAGATTACGCTTGCAAAGAGCATGATGGCGGGAAGATTCTGCCTGTACAATACAACTTAGCCGAAAAGGTAAAAGTTGGCGAGCCGGTGCTTTTATTTGATGGGAAAGTAGAAGGCATTACTACTGAGATTGTGTCCCCGACTGCGATTAAGATTAAGGCGCAGAACGACGGTTTCCTGATGAGTCGCAAGGGTATCAATTTGCCAGATACAGACATGGGTGGCGATATTATCACTGAAAAGGACTTGGCGGATATAGAGTTTGGTGCAAGTCGTGACTTCGACTATGTAGCAATGAGCTTCATTCAAAGTGCAGACGATATCGATAAATTGCGTCAAATTCTGGTTTCACATGGTTCAACGGCGCAGATTATTGCGAAGATTGAGACCAAAAAAGCAGTAGAAAATGATGAGACGATGGAAGCAATCGTGAAAGCGACTGATGGTATTATGGTAGCGCGTGGCGACTTAGCCTACGAAGCGGGCGCAGAAATTGTTCCGATTGTGCAGCGTAAGCTAATTGCGCTTTGTCGCCAGTATTCGAAGCTTTGTATCGTAGCAACACAAATGCTGGGTTCGATGGTAGATAATCCGCGTCCAACTCGTGCTGAGGTTTCAGATGTCGCCACGGCGGTATTGCTTGGTACCGATGCGGTGATGCTTTCGGATGAGACCGCTAATGGTAAGTATCCGATTGAGGCAATCAAAGAGATGAAGAAGGTGATTCTTTACACGCAGGATAATTCACGTATTCTTCCAATTGAGAAGGAAACGACAGGTAACTACAAGAATTATGATGCGATTTCGCGTGCAGTAGTGCGTTTGGCGGAACAAATTGACGCCGATCTAATTGTAACGGCCACCAAGAGTGGGGCAACTGCCGAAGCGATTGCAGCACAGCGTCCGAATATTCCGATGGTATCGATTACGAGCAATCCGCGCGTGGCGGGACAATTGGCTTTGACGTATGCAAACTCGGCATATGTGCGCGAATTTGGCGATAATTATGCCGTAGACGCGGCTCAAGAATTGAAGGCGAGTGGCTATCTAAAAGTGCCAGAAGGCAAAGATAATCTCACTGTAGTGGTAGTGTCTGGCCTGCGCGACGAAGAGGGCGGCACAAATCAGATTCAAATTCGCAAGATTTAATAACAGAGAAGACAAAAGAGGAGGTAAAATGGATTTTCGCAAGAAGACGGTTCGTGATATTGATGTAGCAGGGAAGACGATATTAGTGCGCGTCGATTACAACGTGCCTATAAAAGACGGGCAGATTACGGAAGATATGAGAATCCGCGCCAGTTTGCCGACTCTTGAGTACTTGCTTGATAATGGTGCGGGGAAGATTGTAGTAATTTCGCATTTGGGTCGTCCAGAAGGGAAGCCGTCGGAAGAGTTTTCGTTGGCGCCGTGCGCAAAACGTCTTGGTGAATTACTGCCAGGGAAAGATGTGCGTTTTGTCGGTCAAACGGTTGGCGATGAGGTGAAGCAGGCAATAGCGGGGTTGCCAAGTGGTGGCGTTGTAGTATTGGAAAATCTACGCTTTTCGCCAGATGAAGAGGCGAATTCGGACGATTTTGCCAACCAAATCATTGAAGCCACGGGCGCAGAAGTTTTTGTTCAGGATGGATTTGCGGTTATTCATCGTGCGCATGCTTCTACGGATGCAATTGCAAAGAAACTTCCTGCCGTGGCCGGCTTCTTAGTCGAGAAAGAGGTCTCAAATCTAGAAGGCGCAATGACTAATCCAGAGCATCCACTCTTGGTTATTATTGGCGGCGCCAAAGTCGAAGACAAGCAGCCATTGATTGATAAGTTCTTGCCGATTGCCGATCGTATCGTAGTGGGTGGCAAGATTGCGGCCGATGGTTACACTTCGGACAATGAAAAAATTTACGTGGCGAAAGACTTTGAGGTGGATGAAAAAGGTAACAAGCTTGATGTATCGATGATGGATGCCGCCGAGATAGCTGCGATGATTTTTAAATCGAAGACGGTTATCTGGAATGGTACTTTAGGTATGGTTGAAGATCCGCGCTTTGCAAAAGCGTCGCAAATGACCGCTATGGCTCTTGGTAAACGAAAAGATTGTTTCACGGTGATTGGCGGTGGCGATACGGCAGGATTTGTTGAATCGGTCATGAAGGATAACGAGGGGCTAGAGTATAACTTAATATCTACTGGTGGCGGTGCTAGTTTAGAGTTATTGTCGGGCAAGAAGTTGCCAGGTCTGGAAGTGCTACAAGATCGCTAAGGAGCGTAGATGAAGCTACTGGGTGGCAGAAAAAAGCAGATTGAGGAGATAAAGCCAGTTCCGGCGCGCCGCCAGGGGCGCCAGAACGAGAGTTTTCGAATTGGGCGTACGATTGCGGGCGAAGCTTTTTCTGACGAGCGAAAAAATAAACTAGAGCGATTAAGAGAGCGCAAAAAGACGAAGCGTAAAAATGTTACGGTTGTGTTTGGCGTGATCGTGCTAGTAATACTGGTAGCGATTGTAATTGGTCATTATGTTGCGGACATAATTGCCGAAGAAGAGGCTAAAAAATATGTAGCACCTAAACCTGAGCCGACCGTAGATATTTCGGATGAGAATGCCGATACGGAGATTAGCCCGCGCGTAAAAGAGTTTGTGGCGCGTCTAGAAGATGATGCGCAGTCGGAGGGTTATCGGGTTGATCATGTAATATTACCATTAAATAAGGTGCGCGAAATACATATATTCATTAAAGAACGTGAAGAGTATTACAAGATGACAATAGATCGCAGTAGTGCCGTACAGGCGGAGGATATGGCGCGAATGATTCGTTATCTTGATAAGAAAAAGGTTAGGGCTACTTACGTGGATTTGCGCGTAGAGGGGAAAGCGTTTTATAAGTAAATAAGTCTAAGTCGGCGGCCTACTCCCCCGAGTTCCCTAAGTGTTCGGTTTTTGTTCGGTCGAAAAAATGGTGGATTCTTAAAGAGAGTGCGCTGATTAAGCTCGCAATGTTTGAAGAATGGGTAGGTAAGGGGAGTAGGGGGAGTAAAAAAATAAAACCGTGAAAAAGTCAAATAAATAGAGATTTCACGGGCGTAAAATGCGGATTTTGACGACAAGATACGTTGTAATATGTGAATTTACAGGGGTCGTGGCGCATAAGTTGTCGATATGTTGTCAAAGTCGTTTTTTCGGCTGCGCTCCCCCGGATGATTTTTTCGGGGGAGCCCCCTATTTTCCGTTATTTATGATCAGGGGTAGCTTCGTCTTTATGGATGTGCGTAAAGGAAGAGATGCCTATTTAGTAGGGTTCTGCGTACATTATTGTATGTCTGGCTATGATTATTCATATAACTGGCATTTAAATATGTATACGTCGTAAAATATACATTGTGCGACATTAAGAATATGGCGAAAAGTTGATTATACACCCGTCTTGTTTATGCTTAGTTTTTGAGGCTGTGGGATTTATTTGTCGTATTTACGCCCTATTTTGCGCTGTATGGCCTTTTTAGCGCCAAAGATGCTTATGTTACTATTCCAGCACTTTCACGGCTTCTGGTGCGTCTTATGGCTTTGTGCGTATTTCTAGCATTGATAGGCGCTCACTATAGAGGTGCGCGTTGATGAAACAGGGGTAGGAAAGGGGTGATTAATCTGTATAACAGGGGTAGGGGACTAGTTTTTTGAAATTTGCGCTCCCCCGCCGATTTTCGGAAGTTTTTGTGAAAAAAATGTGTGAAAAAAATTTCACGGTTTTTTATTTCCGCTTTCATCTCATCTGTTATTTCGAGGTCGAGATTATCGTAAAAGTTTCTTGACGGATGTCTGCACGGGTGTTCAAGAACCCTAAAAGAGCCCCCCAGCGGCCATTTTTTCTACTTCCCCTACCCTTTTTACCTCTGTTGGACCTCTGTTAATTTTGGCTAAAAATGACAAGAGGCCACCCAAAAAGCCCCGCTCGGGCGGGGCTTAAAGCGTGGCTGATAAGTTCTAGAAGCTGTCTATATTGCGCTAGGCGTTGTTTTTATTCTTATTGCGGTTACGATTGCGGTTTTTCTTTTTATAGCCATTAGAGTGCGAATTAGGAGCTTCTGTGACTTTTGCTTTGCCATTGTTGGACGAAGTGATCATTGGGCGACTACTGAGAGATTCTTCTACGCTTTTATCCTGAGCTACTTCGTTCTCGACGACGGCATTTTTGATGTTGGGACTAACTAGAGGTTTAACCTCTTTGTGTTGTTCGGCTTCGACCTTGCGGGCTTTTTCGCCGAGAAGTTTACCAAGATCCTTCAGGCCATTGCCAGAGCTTTCTTCGCCTTGAGCGGCATTAGGGGAAATCTTTTGCTTGCGGAAGTCAGCCTGTGGGGTTGGTACGAATGAATAGGTGGTTTTTTCTTTTTCTTGTGCCTGCGAGCCGCGCATTCCCGCTTCGCGACCAGAATCGGATAGGTCTTTCTTCCACTTCTCTGCCGCTTCGATGTTGGCGCTGATTTCTTTTTCAACTTCTTCGCGCGTGCGCGAGTAGACTAGGCGCGAATTGCGAATGATGCGTGGAGTTAAATCGTTCGGCGGTTTTGGGATGCTGAGAGTAGTGGCAGAGAAGGCTGGAGTCTTCTCGCCATTAATAATCATCGAAAGGACGAAGTGGCGGTTATTAAGATTTAGCAAATCTTGAGCTTCAAAGATTGGCTCGAATTGCTTAGAGAGGATAGGCGCATCGTCGGCGGAAACGCGGAAGCTGATAGTGGTACCGACGTTGCCGAAAACGGCGTCGCGGACAGATTCTGTCATCTGGCTAGTGTACTGGTTGGCGACGGTTAGATTAAGACCATATTTGCGCGCCTCGGAGAGGATGACCGCAAAAGAGTCGGTGGCAAAGTTTTGGAACTCGTCTACGTAGAGATAGAACGGTCGACGATCTTCGACGTTCGGAATGTCGGAACGACTCATAGCTGCTAGCTGTACTTTTGTGACGAGGAAGGCGCCAAGAATAGCGGCATTATCCTCACCAATGAGACCTTTTGACAGGTTAACGACGAGAATTTTGCCTTCGTCCATGATTTTGCGTACGTCGAAGCTAGATTTTGGTTGGCCGATAATATTACGAATAATCGGGTTGGCCGTAAAAGCACCGACCTTATTAAGAATAGGCGCGACGGATTCGGTAACTTGTTTGTCACCCCATGAGCCGAACTCTTGTTTCCAGAATTGCAAGACCGTAACGTCTTTACAATATTCGAGAGTCTCTTTACGGAAGTCTTTATCGGTCAGCATGCGCGAGATATCAAGCATGGTTGTTTGAGGGCGATCGAGAAGGGCAAGTAGGGTGTAGCGCAAGATATGCTCGAGACGTGGACCCCAAGATTCGCCGAACATACGCTTTAATACGCCAATAACCTCAGAGGAGATATTTGGTTTACGTTCTGGGTCATAGACCTCAAGCGGATTAAAGGCCATTGGGTATTGCGTGTCGGCAGGGTTAAAGTAGACAACGTCCTTGATGCGGCTTTCAGGGATAAACTTTAGATTATCCATTGCAAGGTCGCCGTGTGGGTCAATAATGCAATAGCCTTGGTTGTGATAAATATCGCTAAGCGCGAAGAGGGTTAGGAGACCAGATTTACCAGAACCAGTCTGACCAATAATGTAAACGTGACGGGAACGATCGCGGCGATACATGCCAAACTGATGCTTGATGCCGCGGAAATCCGTGAGGCCGAAGGCGGAGATGTTCTCGTCGAAGCTAGGATCGCCAGTGAGCATTGGTAACTTTGCGGGAGGCTCGGCGGTCTTACTGGACGCCCAAACAATA
>JAEETK010000058.1 GCA_016290315.1 Candidatus Saccharimonadota bacterium
TATAGCGATGGAGGCTATGCCGAATAGTATAAATGGTATGTATTCTTCTTGCATGGTTTATTCTAGAATATTATCCTCATGAGTATTATTAGAATAATGATTAGCCCCGCGCCCATTAAGGCATAGCAAGCGTAAAGAGTCTTCTTGTCTACTTGGCCGTCGCCGCCGACAATATCAGACAGCGTTTTCACTACTTTTGCGCCGCTGGACTTATCGATGTAAAATTTTTCAATTGAATCAATTTTGCGAAGATTGTCCTTCGATTCTTGTGGAGGAAACTTATATTTAATAGTTTTGCCATCATGAATTACTTCAAAAACCTCAAAGAATCTCCCATCTTTTTCTTCGTGTTTTTTGCAAATACCAATACATTCGGCATAACCCGCTGGAACCTTCTTTCCTTTTTTAGACTCTGAGATTTTGCCATACGAATATCCCGAAACTACGAGGATTGCCCCGATGATTAATATTATTATTTCGACTACGCTCACAGGCAACTCCTTTTTAGATGCTTCTGTTTATATTTTAACACATGAAAAAGACCCCCCTTTCGGGGGGTCGTGAGGTAATTATTGCATGTTAGTCATGCTGCTTTAGGAGCCATTGAAACCACCCAGTCGTAAACCTTGTCACCATTACGAGAAACACACTCCGTAACCGTAACATCCAACCCGGGCAGACCAATGATGCCGAATACGCATTTTTCCGAGGTGTCTGCAGTCCACACGATATGATGCTCGGGGCCAACAGTGATCTTCCCTGTAATCTCATATTCTTCTGCGATATTTCGGACATCCTGGCTCAGTCTGCGCTCGCAGGCGACCATTATCGGCTCACCGTCAATGAACGTAACAACAATTGCGGCATTCTTTATGCCGTATGCCCTAATCCTGTGCCCAGGGTCTGCGCGAAAATAGCTCTGCCAACAGCCCCGGCGACTGACGTCTCCGAAGGAAACGTTGCGGTGCTCGGGAGTCGCAAACGCTTCATTTATATCGTATAGAGCCCCAAGCGTGCCACAGTCGTGCCACACAAAGTTGCCGACTACGGTGTACAGCCTCTCCATAAAGAGAACCATAAATTCATCGGTAGACAACGAATGGTTTTCGTAGTCTTCGCCTTTTATAGCCTCGAGCAGATCAGCGGCTCTCCATATGTTGATTCCAGTATTACACGCTGTCGTATCTGCCAACATCATCTCGTTAGCTACCTCGAGTTCCGGTTTTTCGATAAACTTAAGAACTCTGCCGTTTTCGTCATAAAACACGTGCCCAGAACCCATAAAGGTTACGAGATCGTATATTTTAACGCCGATGATGGTAAACATGCCACTTGTCGCAAGTTGCACGCCTCTTTTTATCGTAGCCGCGAACGACGCATTCGCCTCCACCAACTGATCCGATGGCGTATTTATGAGAATTGCATCCTTGTCGCGAGAAAACACGAACTCCGCGGCCTTAATCATGGCTCCCGTATATCCGTATTTCGGGAGGATTTGGTATATGTTTTGTGGCAGAATACCGAGGCCACTCAGCTTTTCTTTCGCATGTTTCGTCTGACATTCGTTTGTCGTAATGACGACAATATGGTTTTTACTGATGCCCAGATCGATAAACCTTTTTACGGTTTCCTCAATCAGAGTCTGCTTGCCCTTAACTGATACAAAGGGCTTTGGCCTGTATTTGTTACTGAGCGGAAATAATCTTGTGCCTCCGCCACCAGCCAGCACTATCACCCATATGTGACTGATCAGTGCCCTAAAGATGTCGTTTGCGATTTTCTCTACTGTTTTTGCTACTTTTTCAGGCATAATTACCCCCTCCTTTTTAATGTGCTTGTTCTAATGAAACAAAAAAACAGTAATCTCTTCGACTACTTTTACTTTTATATCATACCGCGTCAAAATAGTCAAGAGTAAGCATTATTTTACTAACAAAAAATCTCCCCATTGCTGAGGAGATTTTCGTGTAAGATGTATCAATTATTTGACAATCTTGGTAACAACGCCAGAACCGACGGTGCGGCCACCTTCGCGGATAGCGAAGCGGTCATTGTCGTTCATAGCGATTGGAGCGTTGAGCTTTACCTTGAAGGTGACAGTATCACCAGGCATAACAATCTTTTCTTTGTCTTCGAGCTCAACCTCACCAGTAACGTCGGTGGTGCGGAAGTAGAACTGTGGCTTGTAACCATTGGAGAATGGAGTATGGCGGCCGCCCTCTTCCTTCTTCAAGATGTAAACCTGACCTTCGAATTCGGTGTGTGGGGTGATGCTACCTGGGGCAGCAATAACCTGACCACGCTCAATTTGATCGCGCTCAATACCGCGAAGGAGAAGACCAGCGTTATCGCCAGCTTGACCTTGGTCGAGAGTCTTATGGAAAGCCTCGATACCGGTAACGACGGATTTCTGAGTGTCTTTAAGACCGACAATTTCGATTTCGTCGTTGATATGGATAGTACCCTGCTCGATACGACCAGTAGCAACAGTACCACGACCCTTGATGGAGAAGACATCCTCAACTGGCATCAAGAATGGCTTATCAAGATCATGCTCTGGAATATCAAAGTATTCGTCCATAGCTTTAACGAGTTCCATAACGGCATCTTCGTTTTCTTTGTCACCTTCGAGAGCCTTGGTTGCGGAACCCTTGATGATTGGGCAGTTGCGATCGAAACCATTCTTCTCAAGAAGGTCACGAACATCCTCTTCGACAAGCTCGACTAGATCCGGATCAGCGAGGTCCATCTTGTTCAAGAAGACAATAATCTTTGGAACGTTTACCTGGTGAGCCAAGAGAACGTGCTCACGAGTCTGTGGCAAAGCACCATCGTTTGCAGCGACTACGAGGATAGCACCATCAACCTGTGCAGCACCGGTAATCATGTTCTTAATGTAGTCGGCGTGGCCTGGCATGTCGACGTGAGCGTAGTGACGCTTCTCTGATTCATACTCCTGGTGGGAAGTTGCGATGGTGATACCGCGAGCCTTTTCCTCTGGAGCGTTATCGATCTGATCATAAGCGACTGGCTTATTGATATCAGAAGGAAGTCTCTTTGCGAGAACAGCAGTAATAGCAGCCGTCAAAGTGGTTTTACCGTGGTCAACGTGACCCATGGTACCGACATTGATATGTGGCTTGCTACGGTCAAATTCTGCCATAGTTTAATATTCTCCTTTATTTTTAATAAATTTTGGGCACTAATATTAACCAGCCCAAAAAGTCTATATGGGATTATTTTATACGATTATTTACTGAAAGTAAAGCATAAATGCGCGAGATAACAGATATATGTTGTTCTCGCTATATTTTTCGAAACCATGCGTCGTTGTCCAAGATTTTTGTACGATACGGCCACTTATTTTCGAACATTTTAATCAATACAGATAACAGATATTTGTACAAAGATTGCGAAGAGAGGCTAATC
>JAEETK010000059.1 GCA_016290315.1 Candidatus Saccharimonadota bacterium
CGAAGGTCGACATTCCCGAACCCATCGTCGTCGTCCGCGATGTCACCAGCGACTCCCGATTCAAAAACCGCCAAATCGCCAAGAACGGCGGCAAGTTACCCGAAGACTAAAAACTATCTGCGCCCCGACAACACCGTGGGCGCTCTTTTTTATTTCAAAAACCCATTAATAATCTGCGATTCCGCCTGACGTCGCGACAGCCCCAACGTCATTAATTTCGTTAACTGATCATTTGCTATTTTTCCAATCGCCGCCTCATGTATCAATTCCGCATCAATATTCTGCGCGTCCAGCGCCGGCTCGGCATTCACTCGCGCATTATCCATAATAATCGCATCACATTCCGAGTGCCCCCGACATTTCGCCTTTCCAATAATATGAGAAGAGAAGTCCTGTACCGAATAGTCCTGTGCAACCGCGCGCGACACAATATCAACCGACGTATTATCACCCAACAAATTTGCCACAATCTTACTCTCCGCTAGCTGTTTACCATGCGTAAATAGTCTCTCTTTAATCACGACTTGCGCATCTTTTTTTAATTCCGCCTCAGTCAAGCGTCTAGCCGAATCTACACCCTTAATCTGCTCCATTAGCAACTCCGCACGACCTCCTTCGTTTAAAAACAACTTAGTCGTCGGATTTAGTATCTTGCCAGCTCCTGGCCCAATACCGCAATGTTTTTCAATGTAATATACCGTTGAATTTTTCCCAACGTAAAACGTGTGGATACCATCATGTATTGAATCGTCGGCTCCACAATTATAAATCCCACATCCCGCAATAATCGTCACTTCACAATTATCGCCAATATAAAAATCGTTATAGACCGCTTCTTTCAGCCCACTCGCACTAATAATTACTGGGATATGCGCTATCTCGCCCCTAGTGTTATTTGCTATACGAATATCTATGCCGCTCTTGCTATGTTTCGGAATAATATCAATTTTATCTGAGCTATGTCGACCAATCGATTTTCCATTTACGCGAAAATTATATGCCCCCTCTGGAATTCCAGTTACTCCAGACACCTCACGCATCAAATCGCGCTCTATTTTGTCCAAATCCATCATTTTACATCCCCCATCGCAGCTAAAACTTTCTCGCTTTTTCCGTCCAGCGCAACTTTTCCGTCTTTAAGTACAATAATGCGATCCGCCAACTGCATAATACGTTCTTGGTGTGAAATAATCACAATCGCATGTTCTGAACTATTTTTACGCATATCCTTGAACACTTTTATGAGATTATTGAAGCTCCAAATATCAATGCCGGCTTCCGGCTCATCAAAAATTGTGAACGACGCATTACGCGCAATCACCGAAGCTATCTCAATACGCTTCAACTCGCCACCAGAAAGGGAATTATTTATTTCGCGATCCAAGTACTGCCCAGAATCCAAGCCAACTTTTTCCAGCAAGCCACTCACCTCGGCTAAATTCTCACCGCAGAAAGTCTCGCCACTCGTAGACGCAATCTGCAATAAGTCTCGCACCGTCAAACCTTTGAAGTGCACTGGAGTCTGCAGGGAATAGGCAATCCCCATTCTGGCGCGTTCCGTACAATCTTTCGTCGAGATATCTTGTCCGTTCAAGATGATTTTGCCATTACTAAGCGTTTCGATGCCGGCAATGATTTTCGCCAATGTTGATTTACCGCTACCGTTCGGACCAGTAATTACTACAAGCTCTCCAGGCTTCACCAAAAAAGAAACATCATCAAGAATGACTAGTTTTTTTCGTCCTTTCTTTACCTCAAACGAAGCGTTTTCAACTCTCAACATTTTCAATGCTTTTTATCTAATGAATCCCAGCCGGATTTTTTCGACTCGTCCTCTTCTTCGCCATCTTCTTCGTCCTCATCCTCCCGCTCGTCATAGTTCCAGCCATTATCGTACGGAAGCCCATCCTTACTCGTCAACGAATTTGTATACCCATCAGGCAATTCTCGCCCCCAGCTCTGATTTGTACCAGGTATATATCTTTTCTCGTCATTCTTCATAAAACACCTCTTTTCTTTCATTATGTCACAAATATGCGTAATCGCGGTCATTATAACCATGTTTATTTCAAGCATATACGCCAGTGCGGCTGGCCTAGCAATCGTCAGGGCAGAGTCAGAAGACTAAAGCGAAGCCCATCATCCCCGAATGAGAATACTAACTGCAAAAGTTAATATTCTTAATCGGGGATTTTTTACATTCTTATTTATTTCACCCGAAGAGCCCAAAGAATGACTTCTTTTTTGGTGGCGTCTCGTCTTTTTTTGTCGCCGAAGCCACATTGTCATATTCACCACTCATATGCTTATCTAGCAGGGGGTTGTTTACTCTTATAACTCCACTATTCCCACGATCGCTTTGTTGTCTATCTTCAATATACTTTTCCAAATACCCAAACGACGAGCCATTATTAATTCGCTCATTCATAATTTCATCTTGCGCCATAAACACGCCTCTGGCAGTTTCTAGGCTCGTATCTTCCGGCAACTCATATTTCTTTACTAAAACTTTACGATATTCCTCTGGATGTTTCAGAAAATAATTATCATCTCCTTTATCCAAACTTAATCCGTTATCTTCACAATCATCAATAAACGCATCAACATCCTCATCGCGTATATCCTCCCAAGTCGCATCTTTGGGCAAATCATAACGTCGAATATAGTCATTTTTCACTTGTTCATCGAGCATAGAAATTATCAATTCTTTCGAACGACCAGCCCCAACCTTTGCTTGAAGTAAAGACATAAAAACTCCAGGGCCGTACAATATCATACTATCGAGCGTCGCATTCTCTGAAACCCCCTCTATCCTCGCTATGCGCTGCCTCATACTGCTAATATAAGACGCTTCTCTAGGTATATCTTTTTCACGTGCGTTACTAGCATTCCTAGAATCACCAGCAAACAGCTCATTGGCAAGGGTATCCCAAATATTAGCAGGCTCTTCGCTAGTCCGCTCTTCAGCTCCCGCTTCTTGCTTTTTCTTTATATTCTCGAACATATTCTTTTTTATTATTATGCCATAATGGCTTAATCCTAACCACTCCACCATATTGACAAAAGTATTTGCTAGAAAAAATCGCCTAGGTTGGTATTTTCTCTCTTTGAAGCGCGACTTTTGGTCAAGCGAGAAGAGAAATAATTTGAAATCAAAAAACCGTAGATTGGTAGTTTCTTCTTCTAAAGCGCGGTATTGACCGAGCGAAGAAGAAAAACTGCCAAAATACGGCTTTTTGGTTCAAATTATGGTATGCCCGATACGATTCGAACGTACGACCTTCAGCTCCGCAAGCTGACGCTCTATCCAACTGAGCTACGGGCACATATGTGGATAGTGCCCATCAAAGACAA
>JAEETK010000024.1 GCA_016290315.1 Candidatus Saccharimonadota bacterium
GATGTCTGCAACCACACCGTCGAATTTAGGGCCCCAGTCTACACCAAGAAGCTTATCCTAAACCGCACGGCTGGTAGTGAAAGAGGCAACAGCACCATCCAACGCGCCGAAATATTCGACATGAATATGGCAACCTACCTTTGGAGCTACAACCAGATGTCCCGCTACAGCCAGGCAGTGACGGTTGAGCAAAGGGAACTACCGTCAAGATATTAAGCAACAGCTAAACAAAAAGTGCAACTGTCATAAATGGGTTGCACTTTTTGTTGGCATAAAAAATATACTTATGCTAAAATTATTTCAAATGGGAGAAATTTTGAGTGAGGTAATAACTCTTATCGCGCTTAAATAAAATATGGGCAATGAACGAGGATAACAAAGATACAAGTCAAGTCGAGAAGGAAAGAATAACCGTCTCGCCAAATATCAGCGTTAATTCAGACGATTTGAACGAGCTACAGGAAACCATTTCCGTTAGCTCGGAGAATCCCGAAGCAACGAAGCCGGCGGCCGAACAACAAACCGAGATGAAATTCCGCTCTGCGGATATTAGTCATCTCGACGGTAAGGATCTGATGGTTAACATTGAAGGCTCCCAAAAGCGCAAAATTGAAGAAGCAAAACAAAAAAAGAAAGATCAACAAGAAGCCGAAAAACGCAAAAAAACCGAAGAACATAAGCGTAAACACGACGCACAAGTAATCAAGCGCAACAAACGCATCAATAATTTAAGAACTATTGCCCAAAAGATTTGGAAACTGAAATTCGTATTTCTTGGCGTAATTTTAGCCATAGTAGCTATCGTATTGACAGTAAAGGTTATCATTCCGCTTGCTAGGAAGATTGAGACTGAAACTAAAAAAGCTGCAGAAGAAAAAATCATCACCGAAAAGAAAACTACCATGATAGAAATTTACAAAGAATTGACCGGTAAGGAATTCACAAAAGAGGAACTTGAAGAAATCGTCAATTCAAAGAACTCGGGCTTAACCGTGATATACGCAGGCGAAAGTGGCAATATTAGCGTTATTGAAGGCGACACAGAGTCAATTAAGTTTAGTATTAGTCAAGACGGACAAGATACTATATCTAACTTCTACTACTTTAATTACGTTGACGATGCAGAAGTCATGATTTTCGGATCAGGCAACAATTATCATTACAACTATGGCAAAGAACTAAAAAGCTTCAGCAGCGCCGACGAGACGATCAATGAATATATTCTAGATATGCATAAAGCAGGGAGAGAAATATAAATGAAGAAAAAAATAATGTCCATTTTTGCAAAACGCCAAAAATATACAATTAGCAAACCTCTTAATTTTTACTTAGTGGCCATCCTTTTGTTCAGCTTCATTATGGTACTTGCTCAAGCAAAACTAGTTGCCGCCGCCTCGTGCTCTAATGTCACTTGTAGCAAAACTATGCCAGACGGTACAAGCATTGAAAAATGGGGCCTAAGCGGCGTATCCAGTACAAACATTGTCCTAATCGCCGAAAATATGGGTCTCGCGGACGCATCCATAAGTTACGACATAGATGACGGCACTGGCGTTCATCAGATGACGGGCAGCACCGTAACGTTTAGCACAAGAAGCATGTCTGGCGTTTACGATATTAGCCCTACCACCCTCTATGGCGGAAGCAACATGTCGATCTCATGGAATAAAAGAATCACTTCCGGCAGTGGAGATATCCCAGGCTCAATTTACCTGAAATTTACTAATGCCGCCAAATCAATCCAAGGCGAAGAGTACGATTTACTCATGAAAATTTGGGGCATGAAATATAAAACTACCGGAACTAGGGACTACGGCATACCGATCGTATGGGGTAGCGCCACCATGCTTAAATTCGGCTCTTTCCCATATGATGGAGATGAAGACTATAGCGGAAACCACGGAATTAAATATAACGTCAACATCAAATTGTATAAATCCGGGACAAACTTCGGAACGCGCATAGATAGCACCGGCAAATCAATGATCTGGGGCTTTGACGACATCGATGTTGGCGATAGAACTAACGGAGACCACGTATACGACAGTAATCATACGTGGGCAGAACACGTTGCAATTCCTAACGACCAATACACTGCGCCATTTTACGTATCGTCAAATACTAAATTGAATATTAGTAAAGGCGGCAGCTATACGTACATATATAATTCCGTATCAGATATCGGCGAGTCGGGAAGAGAAGACGTTCTATATAGAGTTAACCCCTATAGCTTTAGCTATACTTGGCAAGGCTCAAACTGCGGAACCACTGCAGCCCCCGTCACCGGCACCATATATACCGGCAGATCATGGGTAGACGTTGGAAATCATTTTGGATCCAACTACACTAGTAGTGGAGTGGCAAACAACTCAAAGATAACTATACATAAAAACTCCGAGACGGTTGCATTTTGGCACAGGATTATCCATAACAATATCGGGCCAGACACAGATAATGAGGAGTATTACGTTCAAGTAAAGATGAATGGCGACAATCCCTACTACTCAAATACATACGCTAGACAGCATCTATCATGGGGCAACTACTGTCTTTCAAACGCACACTGCGCATATAACTCAGATAAAAATACTAGTAAAGACGTGTATAGACCAAATACTCCCTACAATCAACCTGGCGGTAACCCAATGACCGTACCTGTCCGTCCTGGAGAAACGGTTAGTGTATGGCAAAGGTTATGGTTCCAAATGTCGAACGTCCATACGGATTTAGGCGCATTATCGTATCCGTATGGAGGTGGTGAATGTTCGGCCGTCTCTTACTATAAAAGAAGCACAATCTGCGTTCATCTCTATCGTCCACCTGCAACATTTACAGGAAGCGTAGCTGCGAAAGTAAAGCTAGACGGATCCAACTTCGTAGACCCCGTTAACGAAACTACCACTCCTGCGGGCAACAAGGTTACCACAAGCGATGGTTCATTCACCGTTAGATTTACAAATACCATCACTCGCGTTAAGACTAACAATAACGACAACGACGACGCTGGAGGCACTGTATCTACCCACTGGTATACAAGGATGCGTTTTGATAATGGGATTGACGGACCAGAGATTCCGAACAAACGTGTTCCAGCCTACGGCGCAGGTGGCGCTTTTACGAATAGAGTAACAAGTGAACTAGTGGCGGGTGCAAGCGAAACGGTTATCGACACAAGCGACAACCATTCATATACGGGCACCCTCAAATACGGCGAAACAAAAGTAATCTGTGATGATTTACGATACAATAACGTAATCAACTACGCGCTTGAGAGCAATGTCGAAACTACAAATGCGCGCAAATGCGTCAAAGTCTACCGCGACCCGAAACCATGCGACATCAATACGGGCGTCAAGTTTGGCATCCATAATGGTGAAAACCTTGGCCGCATCGGTGCCGTCAACTACAGCGTAAGCGGAAACGACAACTTCTCTTATACACCCAACGACGCAGCGTCCTATTTGAACGCCTCCGATCACACTCAAAGAGTTACGGTCTGGGCACGTCCTGGCGACTCTATTAAATTCGAACACGGCGGATGTGCAGGTGCTCAATATGCAATTAATAACAATTCTGGCCTCTCGAACGTAACCAGTTATAACTCTACCGGTAGGCTCAGGCACTACACAATATCGCAATTGTCAGTACGCCCTGAAGACGTAAACGCCAACGACTACCTATTCGGTGAAAAGATTCCGGCAAAAAGCCAAAACTCACCATTAAAATACAGTTCGTCTAAGACCTGGAGTAGCACCGACACTGGCTCTGCCTTCACGGTTGGCGACAACGTTGAGTTAATTGAGCAATCCCCATCGAATACTACTAATTCCACTTATGCACGCGATACGTACAACAACAAGAGCTATTCCTGTCTTACCCTAAATGAAAACGCACCGTTCCAAAGCAATCACTACCAAATTGCGGGCGTAAAAAGCACTAACGACACCTCCTGCCATGCCTACTCAAAGACTACTGTTGCTAGCGATGTTGGTCACATTATTACGCAACGTCTAAACTGGAATTACCTCAAGGTGGTCAACGACAGCCTTAGCTCAAGCGGAAGAAATACAAAACTTACAGCCGAAGCTAACGTTATGGTCCCATACAACTACAATGCTCAGCCATATATTAGCGGTCCAAATACTAACGTTGTCTATCGCGGTTCTAGCATGGGCGTTAACTTAAAGGTCTTTGTAACTCCACGCAAGAATGGTGCTTTTGGCACGGGGGATACCGAACAAGATAAGGCGCTCAACACTTATGCTACCATTACCAAACCGACCAAAGTTACCGCCAAATACTATTACCGCTCTAAAAACAACTTCAACTCCGAATTTGGCGAAACCACAATTGACGGCGCTTATTACCACAATCGTCTCAACCAAAATGGCGCCTTTAATGGTAATGCCGACGATTCTAGCTCTTTGGCCAACGGCGGCAGTACCGTAGGAAGCTTCTCTATTCCAGTACCAGACGGACTAGAAATTGGTGACAAAGTCTGCGTTAGCCTCAACGTCACGCCAGCAGATAGCCACAATAAGTTCATGCAATATGTAGCTGGGTCAGGAGATAATTACGTCGCCGTCATGGAAACCGGCACTAGCAGTAAGACTGCTGAATTCTGTCGCACTGTCGCTAAATTACCAACCATGAGCGTAGAAGGATCTAATGCTTTTGCTGGCAATACTGATCCTAATGGCTCCGGCTTTAATACCTCTAGATTCAGCAAAAGATTTGACGACAGCGGCATTAGCTACATGTTTGGCTCATGGTCGGAATATGGCGTTTACGGTAAGGTCGCCGTAACCAACAACCATGGCTTTGCCTCTGGCGCAACCTTCGGCTACCAAACTGGCAATAATGGCAATATTGCCATCAACCAAACGCGCTCCAATAGCGGGGAAGTTGCCAAGAGCGGCGCCGCCCATAGCAGCACTTGCGTCTATTCCACTCAGACTTTCGTGAACGCAAACTGCAACAGCAACAATGTTGGCAAAGCCGGCATTGGCGAAAATGCGGCAAGACAATTCCGTGAGCGCATCGAGGATCGCTTCACTTCTGGCTCATCTCCTTGGATTAGAGAGTCCGAATATGGCAACGACTGCGTAACAAGCAATTACTACCATACTCACAAATGCATCAGCGCTAAAGGCGACTATGCAGATGGTGCTTACCATAAATACGCAGATTACGATGTCTACATGAACAACAACAAGGATGAAAACGGCGAATATATCCGCGATGAAAACGGCATGATCCACGTTCGCATCGATGGCGATGCCTACTTCGGCTCCGCTACATCGAGTAACTCTACCAAGCTCGACATGGTCATGAACCATAACTTCTGGAGCGATACCGAGACCTTCAACTGGACCTACGTCTACGAGATTAAAGGCACCTTCGTTCTAGATGGTGACATAAAAGTTGGAGACATTCGTGACGGTGGAAACAACTACCGCGACGATCCAACCATGCAAAGATTAGGCAACGTCCGCGTACCGATTATCTCCGTCGACAAGTTACATCTTACCAACCGCGTTACCCGTATCGATGCCATCATCTTGGCTAACGAGATCGATACTTGCGCCTACAACACTTTCGCAGACTTCGTCAGTGGCAACAAGATTAAGGCCGACCGCAGCAACTTGAATGCAGATGTCTGCAACCACACCGTCGAATTTAGGGCCCCAGTCTACACCAAGAAGCTTATCCTAAACCGCACGGCTGGTAGTGAAAGAGGCAACAGCACCATCCAACGCGCCGAGATATTCGACATGAATATGGCAACCTACCTTTGGAGCTACAACCAGATGTCCCGCTACAGCCAAGCGGTGACAGTTGAGCAAAGGGAAGGCGCACCGAGGTATTAGAAGACACGAGAAGTGTGATATAATGCTAACATGCTAGCGGCAATTCTAATATTGGTTCTTATATTTTACACTGCATTCGTAATCCCTAATTACAGCACCGAACCAAGCGACGATGAAGTAGACATCAGCAGAACCCCTCAGATGAAAAAACTGTGGAGTCTTGCTCAGACTGCAATACGTGAGCGCAAACCGCTAAAAGCCGAGAAGGCATTACTCACTATTCTAAAGTTCGACAAAAAGAATGCCGCGGCGTACAACCGCCTCGGTATTCTTTACGCCAAAGAAAAGCATTACAAAGAGGCCATCGAGTGTTTCGAAATCGCCCAATCACTAGACAACAACGCTTCGAGCCTTCACAACGTTGGTCTAATCTATCTTGAAACCGGCAAATTCGAAAAAGCAGCAATGGCGTTCTCGCAGGCAATTGAGCTAGAGGGCGATCAGCCGGGCCGTTATATTGCCTATGCAAAAGCACTAGAAAAGATCGGCGAGCGCCATAAAGCCACCGAGGCACTCGAAACGGCATATAGTCTGAACCCATCCACAGTGGTATTAAGGCATCTGCTAGAGCTATACGAGAATGCCGGCGACGTCGAAAATATCGAATTGACTCGCAAGCGCATCGATGAACTACAGGCGGCAAAAGAACAAGCCACCACCAAGGCCGCCAAACCAAAACGCCGCATCATCAAGCGCGAACCTAAAGCGCCAAAACCACCAAAAGTGCGCAAAGCCAATAAGGCTACTAACGACAAGCAAGCCAAAAAACGAAAAATAATTTGATTATGAGTAAAAAAGCGGCATTGCCACCAAAGGTAATAATATTTGGATATATCGTCTGCGCCATTATTGCTATTGCATTTGTTGTTACGGGTGGCGTCAAAAGTGGAACCGTTACGCAAACTGGCACCGATGAGTGTTGCGACCAGGGTATCACATATATTACAAGTTCAACCGTGAATATAATTGTCTGCCATATTCTTTTGATTGCAAACGTGGCGCTATTCATCGTTCCGATAAACAAATACAAACACAAATTACTAATAGCTGTACTGCTATGTCTCCCAATATTGCTCATTCCCATCCAATTTACGACATTTACGGGCGGAATAGGAGGCTGGACGATTCAGCGCACTATTAGTCCACTGCTAGTAATCGAAAAAATGAACGAAGAAATTCGCATTTATCCACATATTATCCTATTGTTCAATTAAAATCCGCCACGCCTTGCGTTAAACTAAAAAATCTATTAGAATAATCATATTGCATGCCGCAATAGCTCAGTTGGTAGAGCAGCCGCCTTGTAAGCGGCAGGTCATCAGTTCAAGTCTGATTTGCGGCTCCAAGACTAGGATATTTTCCTAAAAACATCTTAATCTTGGAAGGCATATTGCTTCACTAAAAAGCATCTGGAGGGAATTGGCATGGATAAACGAGAAAAACTCGTCAACAACAAAGACGCTAATAATGGTTGGGACGCCGTCGCGCACCCAGATACCAGCGAGGAACAAGAAGTTGAAGCTCCCAGAGCATTCGAGTTTTATAACAATATCGCAGATGAAACCGATATTCCGATTTTAACCCATCTAAACAGCACGAACCCCGAAGCAAAGACGGAATTTTTATCAAATCCCACACTTGAACGCCCAAATAATGAGTGGGCCAAACTCGAACCTTCGCTCTACAAGGAAAATATCGCCAAAATAGAAGCAGCAGAATCACAGTTAGAAAGTGACGACCGCCTATCTCATCGCGAAAAACTTCTACTCAAAATCGAATTTAGCTATATCAAGAAGAAAAACAGACTAGCATTAGCAACCGCCGAGTATAACTCCGCCACAACGCCAGAAGAACAACAGGCGGCCCGAATAGAACATCAAAAAGCAAACGCCGAACTATACGGCGTACCCGACGAAGGTACTTTCTATGCTTTGCTCAAGCAAAAAATTGACAAAATCGACGTAGACTCCTTGTCGCCAGAAGATCGACAAGAGTACGACGAATTAATGAGCATGCTCGGAGACTTGCCGACGAGCACCGAACCACTATACGCCCCGCAACAAAGCACCATTGACCGTTTTGGCGAAATGGTCAAAATCTTTTACGAACCATTTCTACGCCACGTCCCAAAAGACAAAGAATCTTTTACGGCTCAAGACGCTGCTGATATTGTCAATGAAATAATTCGTGACGAGATAGGCGAGGAGACCGCGTGGCACGCAAAGGTTAAACCGAAAGCAGGAATGGCCAGCGTAGGATCAAAAAGCAAAGTTATCAATTTTCCTGGCGCACGCAGCAAGGGCGATTATACTACACGAGAGCTAGAAAAGATTATCGTACACGAGCTCGGCACACACGCGCTTCGAGGCATAGCCTACGAAGACTCCACTATTCAGATCTTCCGCACTGAAAGCCTCCCCGGGCGCGAAACCTTTGAGGAGGGCATAGCCAAGGCCGTAGAGCAATCTCTGGAAGGGAAATTCGAAGACCCAGACTCTCCAGCTCCATCAAGATACATCATGATCGGGTTAGCAAACTTCCGCCAAACGAATTTCCGCCAAACTTTCGAAATTATGAAGCGCCTAGAACATCTAACCGGCGGCTGGAGCGAAGAACAACTCTACGATAATCTCCAACGCGTATATCGCGGCACTGGCGCGCTACCAAACAACAAAGACCTTGCCTACTACAACGGCAACGTTGATGCCTGGAAATTCATCGAAAAAAATATCGACGACCCAAATCTATTTGACCGCATCTTTTTATCGGGCAAAATCAACTCTGAAGATCCAGAACAGGAATATCTCTCCTATGAGATGAAAACCGGCGCAATGGAAACCGGCAATAACTAGCACCCCCCTTCCAAAATATACTCTAATTATAGCATACATAAGCATAATAGTCAAGTATCTCCTTTTGTGTAACAGAGTATAACATGTTATAATATGCATATCGTTCATAACCCACAAAACCAGCTTAGGAGGTGAAGCATGGTAACTTTTACCGAGGAACAGTTAAATAAAGATTGTCCGGACTGCGTAGAACAGTTTCGGCAGATCAGGGAAATTATCAACGAAGCAACTTTTAAAAACGTCGGCAAACTGAGCTGCCACGTGCTCTGCATTGCGGTCGGAGAGCTTTTTGAGCCCAAATTCCTGATCAAGCACGGCTATTATACACCGGGCCTTCAGCACTCATGGCTCGTCGATCGATATGGGAACATCATCGATTTATATCCGTGGGGCGCAATTAGTGGGCCTATACTAATCGCAAGAACCATCGCGGGCATCCTTTCGGGCTATAAGACGCCTAAGGGTGATAGCTTTATGTACTGCGAGGACGATACATTGGAAGTCCTCAAAAATCCCAAAACAAGGGAAGATGCCGACATCGCAAAGGCAGAACTCGCCAGATTGCTGGAAACCCACAAAGCCCAATAAGGCGCCATCAATGTTGCACAATGAACCAGAGCGAGAATCACATGAAAGGGGTGATAAATAGTGATAACTAAAAGCTTTAGAATCGGAACAGAGACGGTGCAGATTAAGTATCGTCCACGCGACTGGACAAAGTCGCAGCTCGTAAGAGAATGCAACCTTACAGATATCGCAAAGTGGCTCGTATTTTACGATTTCATGGACAAGTTCACCTACGTCAGCGAAGATGCTCCGAGCTGGTACGTAGACCTCGCCTGTCTGCATGAAGAGATTTGCATTGGCGGTCGATATGACGATATTCTGAAACTTCCGTCCAGCGACTTTCGCCGTAAAGGCGTCGAAGAATTCATTCTCAGTATCGCCGGCGAGCACCGCGAAGAGTACATCCGTGCACGAATCGAGATGTATGAGCAGCTGCTCGAAAAGAAAGGATACGCGCCTGGCATGGATATACACATGTACTACGCGCTTGCCATGCTTAAGACGATGCAGAAATGGCAGCCACTGCTCGACCAACAGTCAACCTGAGCCTCTATATGGCCAGAAAACCAAGCCCGCAAATAATTGCGGGCTTTTACTTGCACATGTCTCCCAAAAATGCTAATATATATCTATTCGCTGGGATAGCGAAGTGGTCAAACGCATCAGACTGTAAATCTGCCGGCTTCGGCCTTCGTAGGTTCGACTCCTACTCCCAGCACCAAGGAAAAATCCTGAGCATCAGCTTGGGATTTTTTCTTATTAAAGTAGGAGGAGAACCGTAGGTTCGGACGAGGTAGGAGACGAGTGAAGCAGAAATGCTTGCATTTCTATTTCCGAGTCGACGCCCCGAGTTGAGCAACTCAACGAGTTGCGTTCTCCTACTCCCAGCACCAAGCAAATAGCCCGAGTTTTAGCTCGGGATTTTTGCTTACCGGAATAGGAGGAGAACCGTAGGTTCGGACGAGGTAGGAGACATGGCGCAAATATTGTTGTATAATCATAAGCAAGAAAAGGCGAGGAAAATGCAACAAAACTATATAAATTTGGCCGGAACGACGAGCCAAAAACCGAAAAATAGCTTTATTAAGCCAATCATTATATCTGCAATCATCATTGCGATCATGATAATCGCCGCCATCGTCGCCGTTAATATTGTGCCTAAAATGCTCATCGACGACGCGCAGAATCAGGGCGACACAATCAATCATGCCGACTACTACACAACCATGCAAAAGATCTTCACGAAGGTTTGCGGTAGGGAAATTGTCATCGACACGCTCAGAGACGAGCTAAAGGATATTTCCAACGAAATCGACATCGAGGACTACAACAGCTATGGCCGAATCGTCCTGGCGGAAACCAAAGAATATGTCCAATTTTCATCCGTCAACGAAGAGTCTGATTCACCCGACACGGCCGTAGATTTCGTCTACCATGAGCCAATCCAAAACACCGACACCTTCATTCTCCAATCGGGCGAAAAAGCTTTCCAACATTTTAACGGAAGCTTAACTAATGAATTCGAAACCCTCGACGAAGCCATCATGGACCACCAGCTATTCCAAAAGTAATATGCCAAGCCAAGAATCCTACCAACAACCAAAGGAACCCCCGCAAAGCGAGTGGAGTGCGCTAGAGTCGCAGAAAGACACTGCGGCAGAGCTAAAGCAAAAAATTGCCACCGCCGCCCAGATAGAGATACCCGAGGACGTCGTCGACAAAGAAGCCTATCGACACTCTCAGGACTATTATGCAAACATGTGCCAATCGGTTTTTGCGGCCGCGTTCGATAATCCGCCCGAAGGCCTATCTGAAGACGACATCAAAACAGCCACTATCGACGTACTTGTCGATGAATCGCAAAAATTTATCGCAGATGGTGGCAAGATGTCCGGTAATTTGGATGAGTTATTATTCCCAGACCAAGACCTTACGGAAGAAGAATCTGCCATGTTAGCTCACTACGAAGACAGTTTTAAGGTTTTACGCGAAGCTAGACTAAAACAATACGCCAGCGAATCGATGCAAAGTTTCCAGAGCTTAGCCCAAAGGTTCGACGAAGCAAGAAAAAACGGAACCGAAATGCCAACTTTCCGCTTTTCAGAACCCCTAAGGCGACTAAAGCAACTCAAACAGTACGATACCGATAACACTTCAGGTCTCGACTCAGTCTTCAATTACGTCCAAAAAAATATCGTACCAAATTTCTACCCAAACCAAGCCGTGCCGATAAATGGCCGACGTTCTCGACTACGAAGACACTCTTCGTCGGAAATAAATTCCTACAGCCATTTGCGGATTAATCGCGGGTTTTATATGGACAAATTGCTCGACTTCGCTGAAGGAATGCCGGAGCTCCTCGACGATGCCCCCGAAAACGTACGAAGTTGTATAAGATTTTTGAACAACTCTAAAAACGAATTAAGCAACCAGGATTACAATTCAATTAAAAGAATTACCGCACTAGGCCTCTACGGCAAAGGCGGCGAGGCGACGTTGTTTGACGAGAACGGCAAACCTACCGAAGAGTTCCAGGTCGCCATCATGCTAGATCCTGTAACAATTGGCACTATTTCTCGCCACAGTGACAAGCCCGACGTCCAAGAGTTTATAGATAGCCGCAAAGAGCTGTGCGAAAAAAATCTCAACGAAAAACAGCTAAAAGTCATGCGAGATTTGGCCGAGCAAAACTTAGAAAAACCACTTCGTGACGAAATTTTAGCCTCCTTATATCTTGAGAACAACCCCGCTATTTATGCCGCAAAACTTAAGGCTGCCAATAAAATTAACAACGCGGACTTTTTTGGCACTGATGCAATAGAGATATTGGCACAAATTAATACGCCGGAAGACGCCGATTTGCCAATTGAAGAATTGAAAAAACGCGCCGAAAGCAAACTATTTCATATAGGCTACCAGCGCGAGCACTTCCCAGACACTAAACCATACGACAGAATGCATATCTACAAAGCCTACGAGGAACTAATAAAGAGATTCGACAAGCAGACCATCAAAGGTCCAGACGGTTTTCTCAACTACGACAATATCGGGACAAATAGACGGATTTTTGAACAGTATCTTCTGGCGGCCATCGATGGCGAAAAGAAATTCCACCAGGATGACCTAGATGCATTCATCGGCCAGATAGAAGCAATCGAGCAGATTTACAACGACACCGACATCGACTTAGTCAGACGCATGCAAATTCTCAGGCAAATTGCGCAAAGCAACGAGCCAATCAATAACAATTCTGCGCATAATACTGAATGCCTATATAAAAATGCTAAGAACTTCCTAGCGGCCTACAATAGAGAATACGACCCATTTGGAGACGATAGTGTTTTTACGACCTTTTTGGGCTTAGAAGAAACTGGTAAATATGAAATATCAGAAGAGTCCATCAATGGCATTGAAGACCTAATCAATCAAATAACCTATTCAAATTCAAACAGCCTCCAGCGTTTGATGGCGCCAATTATCTCAGAGTTTCTGCGCAGCGGCAACTATAACATTGGCGAAGATGGCAAATTATCATTCGATTACACTAGCGCCAAAGAGAAGCTCGAAAAAATCGAGACAATTTTCCTACGCAACAATCTCCCACCAGTAGCAAAGAATTTCTTAGTCTTCAAAACCATCCACCCAATGGAGCAATTCAAACGCGACTTCGTCGAAGGTGCCGAATATAAATTATCGCCAACCCTTGCGCAGGCAGAGGTAGAGGGCCCATTCGGAAGTTACGGCATAATTTTGCGCAACCTCATCAAAAGTTCACTCGAGTCTAACGATATTACCATGCGCAAATATCTCGAAAACATGCGTGATGGTCAAAAAATCTTGGACAACATCAAAAGTGGCGAAACAACCTACGACGAACTAGACGAGGCATCGCAACAAACAATCACGAACTTCATCAAACATATTGCCACCCTCTATAATCAGACCAAGAGCGGACAAGAGAGCCCCGTCGATGCCAACCTCGCACTAACCAAAGAAAACATCCAGACGCTCGAGCAAACGCTCCGCGTCAGGGAGCGCGACAGCATCGCAGACCGCGCCGTGCGCTATTTCGGCTTCACGGCTGGCCTACATGGCGTAGAAGACGCCTTGCGCAGGATGGACCAAAACAGGGAAGCTGCCAACCAACGCAACCGCGAAACCGCCAAACATCCTCTAATCATCCACAGAGGTGACCTAATCAAAAACGTCAACGGAAAATACCTCGACAATATCCTAATGTATGGCTCAAACTCCAAGGAGTTCCTTGGCGAAGATGCCGACACCGACCAAACAGCGCTAGACACCGACGTTACGATGCGCCTAGGCGAAGATGCGGCTATCCAAGATTGTACCGAAATTCAAGACAACCCCAACGGTAACTACGGCTATGTATGGTTTGTCATAGAAAACACACCAGACAGATTTAGAACAACACGTCAAGACGATGGGCACCCCGGCGAAGTAGAAGACGTAAAATTATCAGACAACCGCCTAGAACTATTCCAAACGGGCGTATTGGGCGAAAGCCACTACGGCATCGGTGTCGGCTTCGGTTCAGAACATATTAAGGCAATGGTAATCGAGCAGTCCGACAGTAAAAATCTAGACGAAGAAATAATCAAAAAAGGCGAATATCTCGACCGCACCTGTTTTAGAATTGTCAAAAACGGCTTTTATATCCCAGTCTACGACAGAAAGACCGGCCAACTCTTATTCACCGAGGAACAATACGACAAAATGCGCGCACAACTGTCTGGCAACCCCGAATACGAAACTGGCCCATATCGCGCTGCTAGCACCGAAGATTTCAATAACGACGTCGAGCGTATCGCACAGCTAGGCCTCGGCCAAGAAATCGACACTGTCGCCAACAAGGCAGAAGTCGACCGCAAAGACAAAGCTATTCGGGATGCCATTACCGCAAAGCTCCTCGAAAGCGATCCAGGATTACGCGACTATATTGACGGCGACGTTGTTCCGGGCGTAATTGAAGTCAGCAGTACTGGTTCCACTGGGCGTGGCACCAATATTCCTGGCGACGGCGATTTTGATTACATCTTCCGCGTCGATCGAGATATCTATGCCGATAGTGAAAGAATGAGTCAACTGGCGAATCGCATTAAGTCTGCCATCCATATGACCGCAGGCGTTAGTAAATCTCGCAGTGGCGGCGTATCCCCCTACGATATTCGTACTAAACACGTACACGTGGATGGATTAGAAGACGAAGTCGACATCGACATTACTTTTATCCAACGCACCGACAAGATAACCTACGCCACCGAAAATGCCGTCAGAGATTATCTGGACAACCTAGAGGGCGCTGAACACGACCAAGCCATCAAAAACATCATTGCTGCCAAAAAACTATTCAAGCAATACGAATGCTACAAGCCAAAACACGCTGGCGACAAGGATGAGGTTACCAACGAGTCGCTAGCACAAGGCGGCCTAGGCGGCATCGGCACCGAAAACTGGATTCTTCAAAATGGCGGCTCGCTCACCGCTGCAGCGCGCAACTTCCTTCAGGCTGCCGGCCTATTAGACCAAAACGGCCAGCGCATCTCCAGCGCAGAACCAACCAGCTTTACTGATTTCGTAAATAATTACCAAATCTGGGACCTTGGCGCCAATCATACTTCAGAAAGAAAAGGCAGATATCCGCACGACAATTTCATCGCCAATAACCTCGACGAAACCGGCTATCAAAAAATAACAAAAGCATTATTGGATTATCTTGGCGTATAATAGTTAATAAGGAGTTACATGGATAATAATCAAGTCATTCAGACGCCAACATCTTTCAACCAGCAAGCGGTACCGGCGAATACTCAAAACAACAATAATAAACATGCCGGTCTCAAAGTTGCCGCCATCTTAATATCCGTCATTCTAGTTATCGTCGCCAGTATCGTTACGATTACTATTCTCACAAAACCAACACCGCCCGCAGAACCACCCAAGACCGGCGACGAAGACGGCGAGGATTATCATCCGTTCGCCTCTGGGCGCAAAATCTTCGCAGACAACGAAGAGCTAGACAAAGATTACAGTAATAAATACGACAAGATGACCAAATTCTACCTTGAGCTAAACGGAGAAATGACCTTCGACCAGCTCAAAACGCTTGCCAACTCGCACGGCTTCAACTCCGTCAAAGCCAATGGCGACAATGGTAGTATTAGCCTCGGCGAGCTAGTCTTCGTCAAATTCGACGTTACCGAGAAAAATGGTACCCAAATGGTCAGTCGCTATACCCTTAACCGCGAAATGAACGGCCACGAAGATATCCGCTTTGTTGTTCCGCTAGACGAAGACGGCAAGTATGAATACTACAACGGCATTGATTACGTCACCTACAGCAGTCGCAAGCGTGCCGTCAACGCCTTCATCCTCGATCTCGAGGAGGCTCCAGTAAAGAATACCAACACCGGCAACGACAACTACGAACCAGAAGAGAATTAATCAAGAAAGAGGTGCCTTGCTGCGCCTCTTTTTTCATGCGCCATACTTTTACCACAAAAGACCATATTTAAATGGCGCTTATACTTTCATTTATAAGAAGAAAGTTGTATAATTAAAGCAATTATTAACCAAAGTGAGAGTGTTGAAGAAATGAGCGTAAACGAAGACTCTATGTATTCTTCTGAATCTGCATTTGCAGACTCTATTTCTGTGCGCAAAACTTCCACCGCTCAAAGTAAACTCCGCTCCATACCATATCTTGCCACCAAACGAATCTTCGACATCTTCGTCGGTATTATCGGAT
>JAEETK010000060.1 GCA_016290315.1 Candidatus Saccharimonadota bacterium
TTGGTAGCCCAGCACCTGCCACATCGCCTACTGTTAAAAATTGTCTTCTTTCTTTTGTCATTAGCTTAGCCTCCTATAATCCTTTTAGCTTATAAAAATAGGCTCGGTTAATCCCCTCGGGGTCGCTACCGATTTGAACGAAGTCGCCAGCTGAAACTGGTATCATAACTTGGTCAGTTAGCTGCCCCCAGTCCGGTCCGCTATTCTCATCTTGGCCGGCTACTATAAATCCGTTAACTTTTATCCAGCCTTGATTCCAAGAACGCTCACCATATTTAAAGCTAATCCAGCCTGATTCTTCCATAGCCTTGCCCGATTTTAATTGGCTAGTCATATCCTCGCGAGTATTGTAATTAGGAAACCCAGCTACAGCTACAGCATCGCCACGCGAGTCAATTACTTCGTTTGCCAAAGCCTTAATTACAGCTTTGCCTGCATCGCTAAGATTATCTAGAGCTAAATTAGCTTTAGTCAAGCACAACTTCCAAACGGCCAAAGCTGTTGGATAAGCCGAGTTAGTAACATACTGTGTAATGGTCGTGACTTTATTAGCTAGCCGTTCAAAAACTGATAGCTTACCATTGATAACTGTCGAGTCCATATTAGCCATATCAGCACGCATAAGTGGGTAGCCACCCGGCGTAATACCATCGTGAACACGTAGCGTCTCAGCCTGCATATCAACTGTGATTTCTCGGCTACGGCCTGTAAACTGGGCAGCCTCGGCTGTTGAGCTATGACCTACAAATTGTCTACGCTCCGTCATAAATTAAACCTCCTTGAATTATATTAACTTGAATTTGTTTTAAATGATAGTAGCCTCCCGCTTTTCCAGTCGCTAGGTTAAATCCGTGGTATAAACCAGTCGAATAACTATTGTAATTAAACCGGTCGCCTACTATTGAGTATTCTGGTATTTCAGTGATATGCAAATTCCTATGACCATAACCATCGCTAGATGAAATCAAAGTGGCTTTATAATTAGGCGAGCTCAAGAAATCGATGCCCATATCTACTTCGTTATCAATCAACTCCATATCTATGCTAATATCTTGAACTTCCTGCATATCGATGAACTCGCTATCACCAACAGTCTGCTCGTGCATCATAGCGAACCCAGTCATTACAGTAGAACATTGCAAGTCGTCAAAATCAGGAATGTGATATAAACCGACTTTAAGCTCGGAATCCAAATCCTGCAACTCGCCGACTACTTTTACTTCTCTGAACACACAGAACCTAGCATCACAATTAGCGTAGCTAGTAAAAATAGTAACGGAATCGCGTTGTCCGCCAATGTCCGCCATATCAATATACTGGTCATCAGATTCTCCTAAGTTAGCCATATCGATTTGTTCTAAGCTAGAGTCTTCCATATCGACAATTTCTTCAGGTGGCTCATATGAACCAATGTAGGAAGCTCGGTAGCCTAGCGGTTTTTCAAGGTCGTAAGCTATTGTCCAATAAATCGGCAACCAGTCGAATACACCAAGAATAGCCGCGTTAATTCCTAGCTTAGTAAAATCATATGTTTCTAGCTGAGCAGCGGCGCTAAACGTAGTATACGTATGATACGTATCCGTCAAGTCGTCTCTAACGTAATCGACGAAAGACGGCCTGTAAGCTACTGGGTAATTATCGCGATAGTAATGGCTCGCCATCTTAGACCAACCGAAGTCTTTGTCTAAAATTCGAATCGCGCCATCCGTGGTAGCGCAGACAGAGCGGTAGCCTTTATAAAGCTCTTTTGGAATGTAGCAGCTAGTTATGAAATAATGGTTCCTATCAAACCGGCCCCATTTCGCTAGTTCAATGTCAAGTACATAAGCTAGTGAATACGGCGAGGCAGTTATTGAATACTCAGCATACGACAATATGATAGTCCGGCGAGTAGCATCATAGTTAATTGCTAGCGGAAGCTCATACCGGCTTTGCAAAAGATATTTTAACGTAGTTTGCGTTAGCCATTTGGAAAAGTCTTTTTCCAAAATTTTCGGATAGTCACCACTGGTAGCGTATAAACCGCTTTTCGTCAAAAACACGTGTGTGCCAGTTCCTATCTCGCATACCGCCCACGCGCTAACAGGTGCATAATCGCTAGCCGCTAGAACTTTATGTTGGTAAGGATTTAGCGTATTTTTTAAATTAAGCTCTTCAACCCTTATGATGCCTGCAGTAGTATAAACCATAAAGCCGATAGTATTCGACCGAACTGCTAAAGGCGCGCCACCGATTAGCGAAAGTGCTTGGAACCCTGCTCCTGTTTCTAAGCTAGTTGCCAAGTTCGTGCCATCCCCAATAGCGGACCACGCATAAGTAGAGCTGCCTAAAATGACCAAACGACCGCCTGCAGAGCAAATTGAAAGTGGCTCGCTAGGCACGTTGTCAACGACAAACATTCCGCTATTTTCATCAATTCTGTAGCGCCAAACGCCAAATCCTTTTTTACAGAAGAACCAGTCGCCACCAACATAAGCTACTGACCAAGGGTATGAGCTAGTCAGAAGGTTCTCTGATTTTACCAAATAGTAAAAGCCCTCGCTAGATTCGTCATAGCGTAGAATACCATAGCGATTACAAATCACAAAGGCGTCCTCGGCTAATGAGAAAGCTTGGGCGTTAAGAAGTAGCTTAGGGTCTAAGTAGCGGTCAGTCAAAACGTCGCTACCAAATGCAGACTTGTAGCCACTGGTAGTCGGCATAAAATTTTTGCCGCCAACTACGGAAGGCTCGGCTAATTGCTTAGCATCGTAATATGGGGTATAAGCCCCAATAGTATATGTATGAATGTTAGGCATTAGCCTACTCCTTATTTTAAATATAACTCAAAAGCTACTGGGTAAGTTTGCTCAGCAGTTAGCTCAACTTCAAGTGGTAGCGGGGAACTCACGGCTAACAAATGACCGTTTGTCCCGCTACTAACATCGCAAAGGAACATTCTTTGGAACGGCGTCCAAGTCCCTTGTGGGTAGAATGTTACCTGTTGCGACCGAATTGACAAGCAGTCAGCTTCATCGGCTACTGCCTGCCAACCGATAGCAGTGCGAGGGCAGGCCAACCGACCATACCCTTCACCCGCTACTTCCGAAATATCGGCCAATGTCATATCGCGAGTTACCTCGTGGTTGTTACATAAGCCTAAATAATAGTTATCTGGTAGCTGACTAACATCACCGCGCAAGACTGAATTGAGAACTATCTCTTCAAATGTGCGTGT
>JAEETK010000025.1 GCA_016290315.1 Candidatus Saccharimonadota bacterium
GGAGGGGGAGCACCTTCCAAGGGTCCGGCTGTTCGCCGGTTAAAGTGGTACGCGAGCTGGGTTCAGAACGTCGTGAGACAGTTCGGTTTATATCCGGCATGATCGTTAGGAATTTTGAGGAGATTTGCCTCTAGTACGAGAGGACCGAGGTGAACGAACCTCTAGTGTATCGGTTGTGGCCACCTGCTGCATTGCCGAGTAGCTATGTTCGGTATAGATAAGCGCTGAAAGCATATTAAGCGCGAAACTGACTCCAAGATAAGAATTCCCTATGACCTCCCAGAAAGATGATCTGGTTGATAGGTGCAAGGTGGACGCATGGTAACATGTGGAGCCGAAGCATACTAACAGAGGCATTGCCTTTTTATGTTCTACTTATTGTTTTTATGCTTGCATAACGACGATAAGTAGGGTAGACTTAACTAGTAACTGGTGTTCAAGCACCACGTCAATTAAAATTTCATTGCATCTTACATCGAGATAAGATACTAAAATAGAACCATTGGATTTGCGGTTCGCCCTTAGTGTCTTTTCTCGGTGTCCATAGCGCCAGGGAAATACCTGTTCTCATTCCGAACACAGAAGTCAAGCCTGGTAGCGGCGATTATACTGCTTTGCGGGAAACTAGCAAGATGCCGAATTATACAAACAGGCCACCTCAACGGGTGGCCTTTTGTCTTGCTTGCAAGAATAAAAGGCCAAGCGGATGAGGTGAAATGAAGCTTACTTCATGAATTGCGCAGCAATTACCTGTTTGTATAACGACCGGGCGCTTCAGCCCCGGGAGCATTATACAATGATGATCGCCACCTCAACGGGTGGCCTTTTTGTCTATTCAAATGAAATTGTAATCGCTTTACCGTGGTACAATGAAACAGATATGAATAAACAAGAATACTTAAAGAAACTTGACGATTTAAACCTAGATAAGAGTAGATATCGAATCCTTGCTTCGGGCGTTATGCTGCTGTATGGACTGATAGATAAGACCGCTGATATAGATATTAAAATTCGCCCAGACTATTTCGAGGAACTCAAATCTGTTTTTACATTTAAGAAATCTCCAAAATACTGGTATCTGTATGAGATTAGTGATGATATAGAAGTGGCGGTTCTCGACTATGACGACAAGGATACCGACTTCGTAGATGGCTATCCTGTCGAGTCGCTCAAGCTACAACTAGACTGGATGCTAGAAAATCATAGAGAAAAAGATGTAGAGAAAATAAAAATCATAAAAGACCATTTAGGGATTTCATGATAAAACGACGAGCTAAAAAAGGCGACAATAAAGAAAAAACCTATAACGCATTCGAAATATTTCGCAAATCGGTAAAATACTGTGAAGGTTACCGGCTAATTATTGTATCCTGCATAATTTGCTGCGCCATTGCGGCGGCGGTTGGCGTAGTGATACCAATAGTTGCTTCCCGTATTATATTGCAGATTACGGATGGTTTAATGACACAAGTGTTATATTCCGCTTTCGTGGTAATGTTAATTCATTTCGCCGATGCGGCCATGCGCTATATGCGCGAGCGCAGTCTCGATAAGTTAAAAGTAGGTATGCTATTTGGACTTCAGCAAGCGCTGGTGCGCGAAATGCTAAAAATGGAAGCAGCCGAAATAGATAAGATGGGCACCGGTAAAATAATCGAGCGTTTGACCTCGGATATAGACAAAGTAGCATCCATCTACCAAGATTATGCATTTTGGATAGCATACGTAGTCACTAATGCTGGCGTTTTATTTGCCGTCCTAGTGCTGAGCAAGGAGATGTTCTACTTGTCGCTAGTGATTGCAGTGGCTTGCTTTGTTGTTAGTAGAATGCGTATAAAACGTCTTACGAATACGCGCAAGATTCTTCGCGCGAGCCGCGACGAGCGTACTGGTATGGTTACGGAAATTGTGCGTGGTTTTAGGGATGTTAAAACTCTAAATGCCGGCGAAGCAATTGCACGCGGAGTGGGGCGCAAAGTGCGCGAGACTTCCGATCAAGAATATGGCATCTATGCCACAAATCGCCGTTTTCGCTTTTTAGAGCTAGTTGTCTATAATTCGTCTGAGTTTGTTTATCTTGCTTTTGGCTGTTTCTTATTCTCGCAAAACCTTTTAACTATACCGGCATTTATTATCGTCTACAATTATCTAGATCGAATTCGCGACTTATTCTACGGGCTAACGCAAATTATTGATGATAATGAGCAGATATCCATATCGGGGAATCGGATTTTTGAAATTATTGAGAATAATGTTTATCGCAAAGAGCATTTTGGCTCAACTAAGACCGATCATCTTGACGGCGATATAGTGTTTCGTGATGTCAAGTTTTCTTTTGGCAAGAAGCAAATAATCAAAGGCCTTAGCCTACATATCAAGGCAAACCAAAAAGTTGCAATTGTCGGAAAGAGTGGTGCCGGTAAGACTACCATAATGAGCCTTCTAACTCGCATATATGATGCCGATGAGGGGGATATCCTTATAGACGGAATACCAATTCGCGAATTGGATCGCGACTCGTTACGTGGGAATATATCAGTAGTAACTCAGCAGCCCTATGTTTTCAATTATTCGGTGAAGGACAATTTGCGTCTCGTTAAGCCAGACGCAAAAATGAGCGAGATGCGTGAGGCCTGTCGACTTGCGCGCATAGATGACTATATTATGTCGTTGCCGAATAAATATAGCACTATCCTTGGCGAAGGCGGTGTTATTTTGTCCGGCGGCCAGAAACAACGTATCGCAATCGCGCGCGCATTATTAATGAAAGCAAAAATCATCTTATTCGACGAGGCTACTTCCGCACTCGATAACAAAACTCAGTCGGAAATACAGGAAGCCATCAATAATCTAAAGGGCGACTATACGCTAGTTATAGTTGCACATCGCCTATCGACCATTATTGACAGCGATAAGATATTCGTCATTGAAGACGGCGCTTTGGTCGACAGTGGAACTCATCGCGAACTATTGGAGAGGTGTAGTACTTATAAGAGCCTATATAACAAAGACGGAAAAGAGATAGGCGTCTAGCTTTTTGTTCTTTTTGTCTTTTTTCTTGGCGTGACAGCATTCGGTGCGCCTGCACTAGCTAGCCAAGCAATAATGATTGACCCTATAAAATTCCCCAATGCACATAACGGAATGGTCCAGCTCCAGTTTACTGCCGCGCCGGCCGTTATGACGTTGGCGATACTGTGCTGAAAGCCGGCTAAGATAAAAAGCGGCACGCCAATAAAGACGCCCCAAATTGAGCCCATTTTGTAACATTTTACTGCAATATACATAATCATACCGCAGAAGATGCTGCGCAGGAAAAAACCGAGTGAGAATTCCCACGAATTAAACTTTAATATTGCCGCGTCATGTATGACTGGATCAGCCATGCTAAAAGCCCAACCTATCATCCAACCCGCCACCATATTGACTAGAAGAATAACCCCTAAATCAATCCATTTTTTATTCTCGAGTATAAAACCGCATTTTCCAGTAAATAGATTAGCGCTCAATAAACACACGCCGTATAGGCCCAGTGCAAACAAAAATGCCCCCAGCGGTGCGCCAACTTTGAGTAATACGTAATCCCCCAAACCTATCAATATGCTCGCCAAGACGGCGCCTTTGATTAGCTGTTTCATTTACCTCCTCTTTAAAAATAGTCTACTACATAGTAGAGATATATTCTATTGCTTATGTTAAAATAAGATTATGGCCACAAGCAGAGGAAAAGACGCAATAGCTTTTCAGAAGACAAATTCCGCCAAAATTATATCGGAACGAAAGAGTACGTTATTTTTTGCTTGGCTAAGCATGTTTATTTCCTTTTGCGGCAACGCGATTGGCGTTGGTATTTTTATGCTTTTTTCGATTAACTATAAAGCAAGCGGCCGTAGCCTAGCGGATATTAGAAACCTCTTTTCGTCACTATTCTATTCAACACTTGTGCCGATAGTGCCCTTTGTCGTGGCAACGCTGTTCGGAATTTATTCAATTCATCGCGCCGTAGATGAGCGCACGGGGCATATTGACGCAATTATTGACCTATTAAATGTCTCAAATACATTCATGGTTATGATGATACTATTCCCCTTTATGGCGATATTTAGGCTAGCGCTATTGTATGTGCTATTGTTGTTTCTTTATACATTATTGTGTTGGTTCGAGGTATTTCCGAAGCTAAAGATTCGTCGCAAATATGACGAGGAGTATGACGAAAAAAGAGCCCACAAGGTCGGCATTCATATGAATATATCATTATTAATATTAATAACGATGTGCATAATTGGCATTTAGGATGCCAATCGTATTATATCGCCACGGCGGATTTGGCCGCGTTCAATCCCCTCCAGTAGTAATCCCACATTTTCGCCTGCTTCAGCCACGTCTAACTTTTTGCGAAATGCTTCAATGCCTATAATTTTCGATTTTAGCTGAGTGCCATCTTGGTAAACGATTACTACGGGGTCATTCAGGCGAACCGCCTGAGTTAATCGTCCCGTCGCAACGGTGCCGCGTCCTACGATCGAGAAGACATCGCTAATTACCATAATTCCATCTCCAGCATTCGGTGTTTGCGTGGAAATATTTTTACTCATTTGTTGAGCGGGCGGATTAACCATAATATTATCGTCTCGTCCTAGTAGCCTACTTAGAAAACCCATGTATTATATCCTTATTTTCTTTATAATATTACTCTTTGGAATTTGGGTCCATACGTAGTCGATGACTTTTGTCATCCAGCGCAATATTACGATTGAGAATAGTGCCAATGTACCACAGACCACCCAGCTTTGCAGCGTCATCCTTGTCATGCCGAAGAAAGTTGGAATAGCAGCATAGCACAGTGCTAGGCCGGCAATACAAGCACCGATTACGATACGCTTGTATCGATCTAGCGGCTTCGAGGCGCGCGTGACCATCATGATGCCAACGAACATTAGTAATAGTGTGCAGCAGGTAGAAGTATCAACCTGTGAAAGACTAAATATTCTGCCTGCAATTACCATTAGTACTACTGCTATCATATCCGTTAATCCTCCTGGTGCGGCGCGTTTTAGAATATTACTCACGAAGCTCCCTCGGATTAAATCGTGGTTCGGTGCCTGCGAGAGCAAGAAACCAGGAATGCCGATTGTAAATGCACTAATTAATGAGATTTGTGCGGGAATTAGAGGATAGGCAATGGCGAAAATTATCGCAATAACGCTAGTCATGAACGAAAAGATATTTTTTACTAAAAATAGGCTTCCTGAACGTTCGAGGTTGTTTACTACGCGTCGTCCCTCGGCTACCACTTCGGGCATGCGCGAAAAATCGGATTCTAATAATACCACTTGTGCAGCCTGAACGGCCGCATCGCTACCGCTTGCCATTGCGACTGAGCAATCGGCATCTCTTAGCGCTAGGACGTCATTGACGCCATCTCCGGTCATGGCGACGGTCTTACCGTCGGCCTGCATAGATTTGACGAATTTGCATTTTTGGTCAGGCGTTACGCGCCCGAAAACAGTATATTTTCGCATCGCCTCGTCGATTAAGGCATCCGTATCTAATGTTGATGCATCAATATAGTTCTCAGCACCTTTAATCCCAGCCTTTCGAGCGACTTCGGATACTGTGCGCGGATTATCTCCAGAAATAACTTTGATGTCGACGCCCTGCGCGGCGAAAAACTTAAATGTTTCAGTTGCGCTTTCGCGAATTGGATTCGTAATCAAAACAAGAGCTAATGGTGTAATCTTGCCAGTCAATTCCCGTCCATCGGCGGATCCTTCATATTTGCTAAACAGCAGTACTCGATAGCCTTTCCCGCCATAATCTTCGATTTCTTTTTGGTACTTTTTGTAATTATCACGCAAGACAAATTCCGGAGCACCCAATACAAATGATTCGTCATTAAAATTTACGCCACTGTATTTAAATTCGCTAGAAAAACCCGAAATGCTGGCTACTTCTCGGCCGCTAGGTTTATTGAAATATGCCTTCATCGCTTTCATTGTGATATTGTCCGCGGCTTGCGCTGTTGCGAAATCGCTCAATAATGCAAAGATAGCTTTTTGGTCATAATCATTGCATAGCAATACGGTGTCGTCTACGACCATGGTATTATCCGTAATTGTTCCAGTTTTATCGACGCAGAGCACATTGACGCGTGCGAGTGTTTCAATACTCTTCATGTCATGTAGAAGCACTTTCTTTTGGGCTAGCTTGGTTGCGCTTACGGCCAGCGCGATGCTAGAAAGCAAGAAAAGACCTTCCGGTATCATGCCGATAATTGAGGCGACGGCGGATTGGACACTACGCTGGAGATTTAGTTCGTTTATGAAGAAATTTTGGCAAAAAATGGCAGCACCGATTGGTATAATGGCGATGCCAGCGATCGTTACAATTTTATTGAGCGAGCGAATAATTTCTGACTGTTCTTTGGTTTTTATTTTTTTTGCCTGTAATGTTAGTTGAGAAATATACGATTCGGCGCCTACTTTTGTAAGTTGAGCGTAGCATTCTCCGGATACAATGAAGCTTCCGCTCATTAATTCGTCGCCTTCGGATTTTAGAATCTCATCAGCTTCACCGGTCAGCAACGATTCATTAACCTTCGCCTCGCCATGGATAACTACCGCATCGGCAGGGATTTGGTTGCCAGCCCTAAATACAACCACGTCATTTAAGACAAGTCTTTCTGCGTCGATAATTTTCTCGCGACCATTGCGAATAGCTGTTGCTGTTGGCGCATTAAGCATCGTGAGGCGGTCGAGAACAGTTTTAGCGCGCATTTCCTGAAAAATACCGATTAGTGCGTTTGCAATAATGATTGGCATAAAAGTAATGTCGCGGTATGATTTCACGGCTATCAGTAGAATTGCAATAATCAAAAAGACAAAATTAAAATACGTAAAAACGTTGCCAATCACAATCTCTTTTACGGTCTTACTGGGTGGTCTGACGGCGACATTAGAAAACCCCGCGCGGCGCATTGCGTGGACTTGCTTTTTTGTTAACCCCCTAGCGTAGCTGACCTTAATTTTTGTCTTCACTATATAATTATATATTAAAAATTAAGGATGTATAATAATAAGCGTAATGGCTAATTATTATGAAAAGGACATCAAGGATATTGAAGCAGAACTCAAAACCAGTAACTCTGGTTTAAGTTCAACTGAAGCTTCGGCGCGCCGACGAAAATACGGCCCGAATACTTTGCCGAAAAAGAAAAAAGATAGCATTATAAAAATTTTTTTCCACGAGTTTGCCGACCCGATTGTATTGTTGCTAGTAGTTGCAATTATTGTTTCGCTTATCGTGGGCGAGATAATTGATGCAATCGCGATTCTGTTAATTGTTTTAGTTGACGCTATCATTGGCACCTATCAAGAAAACAAAGCTAACAATACTGCCGATGCTTTATCGAAGCTCGTAAAAGACGAAGCTCGCGTAATTCGTGACGGTAAGGAATGTTCTATTTCTGTAGAACAACTAACAATCGGCGATTTAGTCCTGCTTGAATCTGGCGATAAAATTGGTGCAGACATGCGCATTGTTGAGGCTCATAACTTTACGGTTGACGAATCGATTTTGACGGGCGAGAGCGTGCAAGTCTCAAAAATAACCAATCCAATAGCTAAAAAGAATGTGTCTATTTCCGACCAGACGAATATGGCTTTTTCTGGCACAACTGTCGTTACTGGACGCGCAAAAGCCTATGTAACCGAAATTGGACTCGATACGGAGCTGGGTAAAATAGCCGACAGCCTCGCGACAACTGAAGACGAAAAGTCTCCACTAACTATTCGGGTTGAGAAGTTTAGCAAACAAATTAGCATCATGGTTCTCATGGTGGCTATCGCAATCGCGATTCTTCTGATAGCGAAACATACCCCTGGCCATGAAATATTATTGACCGTCATTGCTTTTGCGGTTTCCGCAATGCCAGAAGGATTACCGCTCGCATTGACGATGGCGCTAACAATTGCGGCCAATAAAATGTCTAAGAAAAATGTAATCGTGCGTAAGCTAAATGCCGCCGAATCACTCGGCAGTTGTACAGTCATCGCTTCGGATAAGACTGGCACGCTTACCGTAAACCAACAGACGGCAAAATGTATCCTATTGCCAAACGGTGAAGAATACCAGATTTCCGGCACGGGGTACGAACGTAAGGGTAAGGTTACCGGCAATGTTATGCGTTATGCCGAAGAAATCGGTCTATATGGCGCACTAAATAATGAGGCTGACATCTCCGGAAAAACTCCAATCGGCGATTCAATCGATATTGCATTCTTAGTTATGGCCGAAAAACTCGGCGTTAAAACTCATGGCATAAAAATACTCGAGCAAATACCATACGAATCCGAAAATAAGTATTCCGCCGTGTTTTACGAAAAGGACGGCAAGACATACTGCACCGCAAAGGGCTCGTTGGAAGTTATCCAGAAGTTTTGCAGTAAAATAAACTTTGCGAATGGAAAAAATACAATCAAACTCGAACAGCAAAATGAATCGCTAGCCAAGGACGGATATCGCGTAATCGCGATCGCTAACAGTGAAGTACAAAAGAAAGAGAATTACGGTACGAACGATGTTAAGGGGCTGACCTTCATGGGTTTAGTTGGCTTTATTGACCCTATCCGTAAAGAAGCGGTCGCGTCCATCAACGAATGTCGCGAGGCGGGTATTAAGGTATTAATGGTCACCGGCGACCATCCTCTAACAGCATTCTCGATTGCTAGGGATTTAAAATTAGCTGATAATCTCTCGCAGGTTGCTACTGGCGACGAAGTAGCGGACGCTTTGCGCGGCACGAAACGCAGTTTTGATGATTATATTTCAGGAAAGACGGTATTTGCGCGTGTTGCGCCGTTGCAAAAACTAAAAATCATCGAATCACTAAAACGCCAAGGCGAATTTGTGGCAGTTACCGGCGATGGCGTTAATGATGCGCCAGCTCTAAAAGCCGCAAATATTGGCATTGCTATGGGGTCGGGCACAGATATTGCGCGCGAGACTGCTGACATGATTATTATTGACGACAATTTTAAATCGATTGTTGCAGGAGTAAAAGAAGGAAGGGTGGCCTTTGCGAATATTCGCAAGATTATATACTTTTTGATATCTTGTGGCCTTGCCGAAGCGGCGTTCTTCTGTCTTGCTATCGCATGCGATATGCCAATGCCATTAGTGGCTGTGCAACTATTATGGCTAAATGTCGTGACGGATGGCATACAGGATTTGGCGCTCAGCTTTGAAACCGCCGAGCCGAGCATTTTGAAAGAGAAGCCTCGCGATCCTAAGCAGTCAATCTTCGACAAGCGCCTCGTGCGAGAAATCGCCGTTTCCGGCGTAATTATAACTGCGGTCGTATTTGCCTTTTATTGGTTCTTGATTAATCGGCTAAATATGGAAATTACTTCTGCTCGCGGATACGTAATGTGCCTAATGGTCTTCATTCAGAATATTCACGTATTCAATTGTCGCAGCGAAAGCCGCTCTGCTTTTACTGTTCCGCTAAAAAGCAACTGGTTCATTGCCGCGGGTATCTTTTGCACCTTGTTACTGCAGATCCTTGTCATGAAAGTCCCAATCTTCTCGACTTTCTTGCAGGCCGTATCTATCCCAGCTTGGGCGATTTACTGGATTTTCATCATCGCGAGTTCCATTCTAGTTCTGATGGAGCTATACAAGAATATTATTTCCCGTTTTGATAAGAAATGAAAAAGGCCTTCACTCAGGAAGGCCAAAGAGGTCATAAGGAGTAGTAGACTATTATTGTCGCGATTGTGGCAATAATGTCAATGCCGAGGATGATATAGTGTACCTCGCAGGGCGCGTCGAAGAATGTATTTGCGATAAGGCTCGCAATGCCTGTAACGATAGAGCAGAGCATAGCCGCTACGCCGAAGACGAAGACGAACTTGAGCCAAGTGGCCAGATCCAGAGCCAGAGGCAGCATCTGACCGAAAATCAATGCTATGCCCCACAGAACTAAGCCGACGGCGCCGACGACAAGAGAAGCCATTGTTGCCAGAGAGAAGATTTCTGTTGGATCCTCCTCGAACTTGTCTAAAATAAACCTCATTTTATTACCCCCCCCTATAGGAATGTACTCAATAATGCTTTTATTATTATATCACAGAATACGCAAAAAATCAAATATAAGTTAAAATATATACAAACATGGAGAATATATGGCAGAACTAAAATGTCCACATTGTGGTAAAACCTTTAAAGTTGACGATACGAGCTATGCTGATATTTTGAGTCAAGTTCGCAATAGGGAATTCGAAGAAGAGCTACATGCGCGTTTGAAGGATGTCGAAAAACAGGCGCATGCCGACAGAGACTTGGCGCTCGCCAAGCAAGAAGCGGCACAGACGAAAAAGATTGCTGAACTTGAAGCAAAGCTAAAACAGGCCGATACGGATAGGGAACTTGCAGTTGCACGGGCCCTGGCTCCAGTCGAAAGAGAACTAGAATCGACCAAGTCTGACCTCAGGACGAAGACTTCTGAAGCCAAGCTACGCGAGGAGTCGTTGGCGGCGCAGGTCAAGCTGCGCGAGTCGGCCCTCAAAACACAATACGAAGGTGCGCTAAAGCTCAAAGATGAAGAAATTGATCGTCTCAAAGATCTCAAATCTAAGCTAAGCACAAAAATGGTCGGCGAATCACTTGAACAACATTGCCAAACGGAGTTTAATCGTTTGCGCGCGACCGCATTTCAGAATGCTTATTTTGAAAAAGACAACGATGCGCGCACCGGTAGCAAGGGCGACTATATTTATCGCGAAAATGACGGGCAGGGCAACGAGATAGTCTCGATTATGTTTGAGATGAAGAATGAGAATGAAACTACCGCCACGAAGCATAAAAACGAAGACTTCTTTAAAGAACTCGATAAGGATCGCAAAGAAAAGAATTGCGAATATGCAGTATTGGTTACTTTGCTAGAGGCCGATTCTGAACTTTATAACACTGGCATTGTTGATGTGAGCTACAGATATGACAAGATGTATGTAATTCGCCCACAATTCTTTATTCCGATGATTACACTTCTGCGCAATGCGGCACTCAACTCTTTAAAATACAAGCAAGAACTAGCCGTAGTACGCAATCAAAATATCGATATTACGCATTTTGAGGAAAATATGGAGAACTTCAAGCAGGCTTTTGCGCGTAACTATGAGCTTGCCAGTAAAAAATTTAGTACTGCGATTGAGGAAATCGATAAGACTATTGCTCATCTTCAAAAGACTAAAGAAGCACTTTTGAGTTCCGAGAATAATCTTCGTCTGGCCAATAATAAGGCTGAAGACCTGACAATTAAGCGCCTCACGCGCGGTAATCCAACTATGGCGGAGAAGTTTGCTGAATTAAAAAACTAAGCTTGCCGCCTTGTATAAAAAACATAAGCAGTGCTAAAATTTAGCTAAAATGTATAGCAATGATAAAACATCAAAAGGCGTTAATAAGGTTCTTCATACATTCTTTATCCTGTTTATTATCGTGATGATCGGTATTCTGGCCTCAACCATATTAAAGCGCGTAGATGGTGACACTTTGACTGTCACGTCTGGCGAAAAAACGCAAGAAGAATGTGGGGATGCGCAAGCGCAACGCGCCATGAATCGGGCAGGTATAAAAGCGCCGGTTAAGTGCAGTAAAAAGAGTCGCAACTAAAAAAGAAGCCCTGCGGGGCTTCTTTTTTGGCAAATTCTACTCTTCAGCAGATTCGTCTTCGCTCTCTTCGACTGCAGATAGCAAGGAATCTTCGACGTTTTTCTTTTTCTTTTTCTCTGGCGCCTTGGCGATTTCGACGTCGATTTCGTATCCAGTCAATTTAGAGGCGAGGCGAACGTTTTGTCCAACGCGACCAATTGCAATTGATTGCTGATCTTTAGATACATAAACAGTAGCATGGTCGACCATTTCGCCTTTTTTGTTCTCGATTTTATCGGTCTCGACTTTTTGAATTTCGGCTGGGCTGAGAGCTTCGCGGATATATTCAGAAATATTATCGCTCCAGTTAACGATGTCGATCTTTTCGCGATCGCCGATTTCATTCATGACGGCCTGTACGCGTACGCCGCGTCCGCCAACGAAGGTGCCAACTGGGTCGATGCCAGGCATAGTGGCAGCAACGGCAATCTTGGTACGGCGGCCAGCTTCGCGCGCAATAGCCTTGATTTCGACTGAACCATTCTCGATTTCTGGAACTTCTTGGCGGAAGAGATACTCGATGAATTCTGCGCAGCCGCGGCTTAGGATTAATTGCGCACCACGTTCATTGCGCTCGATTTCTTTGATATATACCTTCACGCGTGAGCCAACTGCGTAATATTCTCCTTCAATTTGTTCACTTTTTGGCATGATGCCAGTGGCTTTGCCTAGGTCAATGCGAACTAACTTTGGTTCTACGCGTACAATTGTGCCGTTCACGACGCTGCCAATTTTGTCTTCATACATCGTTAATACAGCATCGCGTTCCGCTTCGCGTAGACGCTGAATGACGACCTGCTTCGCGGTTTGCGATGCGACGCGGCCAAAGCTTTCGACTTTGTGTTTTTCTTCAACATGGTCACCAATCTCTTTACCATTAGCTTCGGATTGTGGGACTTCGGTAGCTGGGTTGTAGGCTACGTCGTCTTCAATAACTTCGCGAATAATATAAATATCAGCCTCGCCGGTATTTAGATTGAGTTCGCAACGAACATCCATATCTTTGTCGCCGTTATCTTTGCGCCACGCTGCCGCAATTGCCTGCTGGATCACATCAATCACAGTCTCTTTTGGTAGATTCTTTTCTTCAGCAATAATGTCGACCATTGCGACCATCTGCTTTAAGTCTAGATCCATATTTTCCTTTCGTTGATTAATTACACTAATAAAACCGCCTCTTTTCGAGCCGGTCTTCATCTGTATGTCAACAGTATATCAGATATTGATTTTTTTGTCAAAATGTGTTATACTAGACTAATCGTTGATACTATAGTTAGCGAAGTATTTTAGGAGGTGAAAAAATGGGCAAACGCAAAACGAATCCCGATTACATGAGCGACGGCAAGAAACGCGCAAGAAAGGGGGATTATATCCCTCACAGTACCGCGCATCGCAATGGTCCGATTCCGCCCGATGTCTACTCGAGCGTAGGCGCCACCAGGCGCACGCGTGCTATGGCAAAAGGCATTCTGGTTGCCGTAACGATCATCGTAATCTTTTGTATCGCGGTGGCTTTCGCCACGTCCGCCGAAGAGCGGCAGGTCGGTCTGGTTGAGGACGGTCTTTATATCCGTGGAGATCATATCAATCTGGACGGCTTTCTCAGATCGAAGAAGTTCTTCCCCTGCGGGCTGAGCGGCGTCGATATCCGGTACCAGAAGAACGACGGGACGGAAATTGAGATCATCGATTACGGCGAATCTATCGTCGTGAAGGGCACCAACATTGGAACCAATACTTACGATCCGAGGCGTGGCAATCTTAAAGAATGCCATGTTTGCTGGATTCTTCCGAGAGACAATCCGGAAGACCCTGGGGCTAGGAATATTCTTCTCCCCGTGGGGGCGGTCGCGACAATTCTTGAATCCGAAGGAGAGGGGGTGCGAGTATTAAAATGACAAGTTCGGAAAAAACCGGTTTGGTAATTCTCGCGGCGGTTTCAATCTTAATCGTCGTATTGTCGGTGCTCTACAGTAACCGCGCAGACAACTGGTCTGATGATCAGGCCATCGAGAAACTTGACTACAACTGGTTCGAGGATGGCGTCGATGTTGACGGGTATCTCTGGGGTAAAGGTTTTGAGCCCATCAGTGAGGATGAAGACTGCTACGTCTATCAGAACGTAGAGAAAATCGTCTCCATCCAGGTCTATAAGGATGAGGGCTACGTGCGCATCGGTAACGGTGAAGGCACGTCTCAGCAATATGGACTGAGCTCGGGTCAACTCTACGAGTGCTACCTCTCGAGGCTCAGTGATAATGTCGACTTAGGCGACTATGAAACCTATTGCGTCATCTTGCCGAAAGAAGCTCTGGCCGAGGTGGTCCGTTGGGCCAATCGTTAACCTTCGCCTCCCCCTATGGGGGAGGCTTTTTATTTGACGGCAATAATTATCTTTGGTAAAATATAAACACTAAGTTATTTACTTTTAGCACAATCAGTTCTGAATTATGTCAATCGGTAGAAAATTGTGCCTTAAGTGTGGGAAATCAATAATAGAATTTAATAAAAAGGGGACGAATGGAGAATAAAAAACAGGCCGAGGCAGCACGCCGAGCAAAATTGCTCAAAATGCGCGCCGAACGCCTACCAGACATCAAAAAACAATTCGAAGAAAACCAAAAACGCAACTTTAATGCGAATTTTGCGCCCGGCGGCAAAGACGAAAAACTCGTACGCGGCAAGAGAAAGGCTGCTAGCAAAGCTACTAAGTCTGTAGCAAAAAAGCCTATAAAGAAGAGTAATACTAAAGCCACAAAGGCCACAAAGGCCGCCCCGACCGCTACCGATAAAAAACGTGAGGTTAATTTGCTCGTTAGTACGCGTAAAGGCGAGATGGTTCATCATCAGCGCATGTTGAGCCAGGATGTTAACGCGCAGGCTACGCAGCATATCATCGGTATTCCAGTCAATAAATCTCGCTACAACGGGTATAATGGCCAGCAAGTTACGATGGCGCAGATTAAGTCAGCTCGCCAACATCGTGATGCGGTTCGTATAATTCCAATTGGCGGCCTCGGCGAGTTTGGTATCGGCAAGAATATGACTGCCATTGAGTACCAAGGGGAAATTATTCTCATCGATATGGGTACGCTCTTTGCGAGTGAAGATTATCCGGGCGTAAATTATATGGTGCCAGACGCAAAGTGGCTAGAAGATAACCGCGACAATGTAAAAGCAATTCTCTTTACCCATGCTCATCTAGATCATATTGGCGCTTGTAAGCATCTTTTGCCGTATTTTGGCCCGCTTGTACCAATTTATGCAACAAGCTTTACGATCGGCATGATTAAAAAGCAGATGTCCGAGTTATCCGATGTGCCAGATATGAATTATCACGAAGTCGATCCGTTCAAACACGAAAGCATAAAATTGTCCGAGCATCTTTCGGCAGAATTTGTTCATATCTTGCATTCTATTCCCGGCAATACATCCATTGTTGTGCGTACGCCAAATGGTAACATCTTATTGTCTGGCGACTGGCGCTTTGAGGCTAACCCAATGGGCACGCCGGCCGATTATGACCGCCTCCTTGAGATTCGTGATAAAGAAGGGTATGCCTTACTCCTCAATGAGTCTACGAATATTGATACTCCAGGCACGCATCCGCATTCAGAATATGACGTGGGCGAAAATATGGGCCGCGTCATGGATCACTACGCGAATGGTCGTGTTATTATTTCCTGTTTCTCCTCTCAGGTTAAGCGTATCGAACTAGTCCTAAAAGAGGCGGCTGCACGTGGACGTAAAGTTGCCTTTGCGGGATATTCGATGATTAATAACGTAGAAGTAGCTCTGCGCGCCAAAGCTATCAAGATTCCAAAAGATACCATTATGAAGATGGAAGATATCATTAAGCTTCCAGATGAGAAAGTTACGATTGTCTGTACGGGTTCGCAGGGCGAAATGAATGCAGTTCTAAACCGTATGGTCTCCGGTTCACATCGCTATATTAAGATTAAGGCTACCGATACAATTGTTTTCAGTTCTAATCCAATTCCAGGCAACGAGCCGAAGGTTGTGTCTACTGTTGGCGGCCTCTTGCGTGAAGGGGCGCAAGTAATTCAGAATGGTAAAACCCATT
>JAEETK010000026.1 GCA_016290315.1 Candidatus Saccharimonadota bacterium
GCTGCTATCCTCGGCGCTCGCTAATCCAATCATTCTTTGCCTTTTCTTTAGCTTTTGGTCAACCTTTTCTGACATCCAAGTCAACTCGCCAAAGTCCGCATAATGCGAATGGCCTGCCATATCAAAGAGTAGCTTCGTGCTACCACATATGTAATCCTGCCGATTGCACCAGAGACCATATTTACCTTCTAGACCGCTAGCTTCGTACGGATTACTCATGCCTAACGAGCCCGAGTAAGTCTTGCATTCTGGCACATGCACTCGATATACGGAAAGCCCCCTACCTTTACAAGCTTTCGGCGACAAGCCTTTACCTTCTGGCAAATAAGTCCAAGGATCACCAAATAGGCCAACATATACAACTTGTGCCGGGGCAAAACTTTTTACCGCTCGCGCCGCTACTAACGCACCTTGAGAATACCCACCGAGCACCCAAAGCGTGGCAGGGCAGCTCCTCATTGTACTATTGTAATAATCCTGCAAGTTCCTAACGCCAGAAGTTACACTTCGTCCAAATGCAAAGGCCTTGCCGCCGCCAATTTTTGCCCCAACTGCATTTATAGGATTTTTTACCGTAATTGCCGGATAGTCCAAATCTGTTATCCGATACGAATACCCTCTGCGTTTTGCCACCTTAGCCATCGCGGACTTAAACTGCCTTCATTCGTTAGTATCATTACGCGCCGTACCAGAACCGCGTACATAGACAAACTCAATATCCCGACAGCTAGAATTATGCTCAACACCAACGTCGCTAGCAAAAGTCGGCGTCGACAAAGAACAGATTCATATTATGCAAATTAAACCAAATAATACTTTTTCATGCCCATATAATCCCAAATTATGCCGCCCAATTAAAGCACGAGCTCAATAAAAATGGTAGAATAGGCTTAACTATGGCTTATGATACAGGAAACATTATTGAAGTTAAAAATTTCGGCATATCTTTCGCTGGCAAGACTGTCATAAAAAGTCTGTCATTCAACGTAAAACGAGGAGAAACTTTCGGGCTTCTCGGTAGCAACGGCAGCGGCAAAACCACTACAATTCGCGCCTTGCTTGGATTATATCAACCAGACGCAGGAAAACTACTAATTAACGGTAAGCCATTCGACCCAAACGGCGAAACGAAAATTGGTTACCTCCCCGAAGAACGTGGTCTGTATAAAAAAGAAAACGTCATCGACACGATGGTCTACTTTGGCAGATTAAAGAACGTCAAAAAGCCACGCGAATGGTCAATGAGCTATTTAAAACGCGTCGGCCTAGAAGATTTCGCTAAAACCAAAATCGAAAAGCTTTCGCAGGGTATGCAGCAAAAAGTCCAGCTAGGCATTACGGTCATGAATGAGCCAGACATTCTTATACTCGACGAGCCAACCAAAGGCTTCGACCCCGTAAACCGTCGTCTGTTGATGGAAATTATCGAGGAATTACATCAAAAAGGAAGCACCATTATCCTTATTACTCATTACATGGATGAGGTCGAAAAACTTTGCGACCATATCCTATTACTAAAGGATGGCGTAGCGCGCGCAAGCGGCACAATCTCAGAAGTGCGACGCAAATTCCATAAAAACTCTCTAGATCAAATATTTATAGATATTTATGGCGAACAGGAGGAGCAATACAATGCATAAAACTTTGCAAGTTATCCGTTTCGAAATCGTACGCAGTCTCAAAAAACCTTCTTTTTGGTTAGCCGCATTATTAGTGCCAATCCTGCTTGGCTTTTATATTTTTATCGCCGCCATGTCCGGCTATAATGCCGGCGAAGCGCTCGAAGCGGGCGTAGACACCTCGGATATGTCCCTAGGCATTTTTGATGAAGCTAAATATTTAGCTACCAAAACCGTCATTAACCAAGACAACAAAGAGCAGACACTACGTGAGTACAAAACAAAAGAATCCGGCGTTAATGATATTAAAGAAAACAAGCTCGACGTTTTCTATTATCTGCCCGCTAGCTTCGAAAAAGATCATCGGGTCGAAATCTACGTCAAGCCAGACTCAGTTGGCATATTCGACAACTATGCCAACCCTATTCGTGGACTCCTATCCGCCACCGCGCTCGCCGAAACTTCAGAAATAAATTACGCAATCATCACCGATGCAATTGATTACAGCACAACAACATTTTCCGCCGAAGACGACCACGTAGTAGACATGGCTGAGTTAGTTTCGAAAGTAGCAATCCCAGCCATCGGCCTAGCTATGTTCTATATCTTGATTGTCGTACTTGGCAACCGTCTAACTGCTGCAATGGTTGAAGAAAAAGAGAATCGCATCAGCGAATTAATCCTAACTAGCATCAAACCCATCCATTTAATCGTCGGCAAAATCATCTCACTTATGGCTCTGGGGATTATCCAGCTAGCCGTCCTCATCATTCCGCTGGTCATAGCCTACTTTGTTGCCAAAAAATACGACGCCATTCCTTTCAATATCACAATTAATTTCGATCCAGTGCTTATTTTGGAATATGGCGTTCTGCTGATCATGTCATATTTCCTATTCACGTCATTATGTGTTCTGATCGGCACGCTCACTTCGAGCGCAAAAGACGCCAACTCATTCATGTCTGTAATTATTATCCTAACAATCCTGCCAATCTTTTTCATGAGCTCGTTCGCTAATCACGACGTTCAACCGCTCGCATACTTCTTATCATATTTTCCGCCAAGCGCACCACTCGCATTGATGATGCGTGGATTATTTGGCACATTACCAACTTGGGAACTGCTTATCGGCATTGTCGACATAGCAATCGTCGGTCTCATTTCTTCACGACTCGCCACATACATTTTCTGCCATAACGCCATCGCGTCCACATCAAAAATCGACTTCAAAAAATTACTTGGAGCTCCGCGAAAGACATGGAAAAACTAAGCATAATTATCGGCAAAAGTATTCAGGCAATTTCGCGCCTTCGTGGCGGCGGCGGCTCAGCCTTACCTGGTCTCGTGATCGAGCGAATCAATCCGAAGTTTATTAAACAAATCCTATCCAAACTACCGCTTGGAGTAGTAGTGGTCTCTGGGACTAACGGAAAAACCACCACGACAAAAATCATCAGCGAATTGTTTGAAAAACAAGGCCTAAAAGTCTTCACCAACAACACCGGCAGCAACTTCGTACGCGGAGTCATATCGGCTATATTGCAAAATATCAAAATAACCGGAAAATTCGATTATGACATTGCCGTACTCGAATTAGACGAGGCGCATGCCGTAAAATTCACCGAAGTCGCGCCCATCGATTACTCATTATTATTAAACGTACAACGCGATCAGCTCGACCGTTTCGGCGAAATTGATTACACGGCAAGTCTGCTACAGAAAGTCGCCGACGCAACGCGAAAAACTGTCGTATTGAATCGCGAAGACCCACGCGTCGGAAAGATAAAAGCCAAGAATATTAAATATTACGGACTGTCCAACTCGCTAATCAAGAAGTTTCCGTCCGACGACGACTTAATAGTAACCAGCAATACAAAAAGCTCTAATAAAAACGCTGACGTAATTTTCGAACGCCTCGAAGGGCAACGAGCAACATATTCAATAAATAAAAAGGATTACACCATTAATCTGAAATTGAAGGGTATTTATAATGCCTACAATGTGGCTGGCGCACTTGCACTTTGCCATACCGTCATGCCAGACGCTAAAGTTCAACGACTAATCGACGATATTTCAACAATCGAATCCGCTTTCGGACGTGGCGAAAGTTTCATAATTGACGGCAAAGAAGTAGAAATTCTCCTAGTCAAAAACCCATCTGCCTTCCAACTGAGCATTGCCTCTTTTGCCGACGATAATCACGATTATATGATTGCCATCAACGATAAAATTGCCGATGGGCGCGATATTTCATGGTTATGGAATGTAAACTTCGATAAACTCGACAATAATATCAAGCTAGTATCTGGCATCCGCGCCTACGATATGGCTTTACGCCTAAAGTACGACAACATTGCAGTAGACCGTATCATAGAAAATCTAGAAGAAGCCGTAGACGCTTTCATCTCCGACGGAGAAAAGCCGAAACGCATCTTCGCAACCTATACGGCCATGCTAGAAATACGTAAAATTATTTCCGGAAAGAGCATTCTATGAAATTGAAAATCCTTCATCTATACCCAAAGGAAATGAACCTCTATGGCGACCACGGCAACGTGCTAGCTATCAAGCGACGCTGCGAATGGCGCGGTATCGACGTCGAAATCGTCGAGCACGAACCAGGCAACAAAATCCCTGACGATATTGACATTATCTTTGGTGGCGGCGGTCAAGATTCGGGGCAGGGCAAAATTGAAGATGACCTACAAGCAATCGCGCCAAAGCTCAAAGATCTCATCAACGACAATACACCTTGTTTAGTTATCTGCGGCGTCTATCAATTATTCGGCAAATACTACAAAACCGGCTCCGGCAAAACCATCAAAGGCATTAATGTTTTTAATGTCACTACGGACGCAGGAAAGGAACGTTACATCGGCAATGTCACAATCAAGTCTAATGAATTTGGCGAAATAGTCGGCTACGAAAACCATTCCGGCCTCACGAAGCTTGGCGAAAATATGAAGCCACTCGGCGAAGTAATCGTCGGCGCCGGCAACAATGCAAAAGACAAAACCGAAGGATGCCGCTACAAAAACTGCATTGGCACCTATCTGCACGGACCAGTTCTACCAAAAAATCCAAAACTAACCGATTTCTTCATCGCCAAGGCGCTAGAGCGCAAAACCGGGCAAAAACCCAAACTGGATAAGCTAGACGACACAGTCGAAAATAAAGCTCGCACAGTAGCCGCAAAACGCCCCCGTTAAAGAAAATACCCTCCGGAAAACCCGGAGGGATTGAAAAATGTACATGTTTTAATAGAGAAGAGCAACGAGTCGATCGAAGAGGCGCCCAAGCGCGTTTCTTGCCTTCACCGCTTCATAAGCCGCAGATTCATCTCCTGCTTCGCGAACACCCCACATATGAAAAAGCCCCTTCTTCGTGACTCTGTATATAGCTCCATTCTTCAGAAAGAAAATATCTTTTGTTCTTTCCATTTTACCCCCCTACTAGTCGAGCTCTATTATCTTAAACAACAACCTTCTAATTATAGCACAAATACGCAAAATTGTCAAGATATTCGTTATTTTTCAACTTTTAGACTAGCTGGAATTGTCGACCAACGTAGACGTTGGCCAACGGCATTCTGCTCATTCGCATCTGCCATGCGCGTGATACAATCGCCTGCCGACGTGGTTGCGTGATAGTCATATTTCCAACTGACTGCCAGCCTTGTTAATTTTGCATTTTGAATTTTTTCCAAGCAGGAGATTTTATCTTTTAGACAAGCCTTTCCCAAATCATCCCACTTATCAAAGTCGACATCCTTTACATTAATGTCTGCATTCGCCTCAATCGCCGCCGAACGTGAATACTCACCGCCACTATACTGATCGAACATAAAGTTGCCCATTGAATACACGATCAGCTTATTATTATATGCCTCTGCATCTTGTACCCAGTGCGGATGATCGGCAATTACCGACTCAACGCCTGCATAATCAATCATTCTGCGGTATAAGTTTTGGCGCAGCTCGTCATGCGACGGCTGATACTCGGCACCCATATGCGGCATTGCAATCGTTGGCACATATGTCGCATATTTTTTCATATTATCAATATAATCGCTTCCAGGAACACCAAACACACCATGCGCAGAACAAAAGCCGAATGGCATTTGAATTTTCTTTGACTTTTTGTTATCGTAAGTCACATTTATTGGCAAAACTACAATATCGCAATTTTCCGCCTCCGCCGTATCGCGCGTTTGCTCACTCTGAACGACTCCAGAATACTTCGGCGTACCAAAATATTGAATGCCAGCATCGCTCAAATGTTTTCGCGTTTCAGTTAAACCCACCCCTCCACCTTGGTTATCCGTGTGGTTATTGCCTAACAAAAATGCCGTAAAATACTTCTTCGCTTCCGGCAAATAATCCGGGTCACAATTAAAAATAAAAGAGTTGTTTTCTTCAGCGTAATTGTGTTCATTATTTTCTTTTTGCACTAGTGGACATTCTAGCCCAGCGATCCATGCGTCATAGCTATCAGGCTTCAATGTATCTAACTTAGAAAACGGATATTTTACCCCCAACTCCGACGCGCGCGCCAATTGATTTGTGCGTCGCCCCCAAAAGGTCGTACCGGCAAGCAGTATCTTCATCTTTGCACTTGTTGCGACTGGCTCCGGTTCTGGCTCTGGCTCCACTTCGGACGAGCTAGCGTTTGAGGCGGTAGAGCTCTGCTCTTGCTGCTTGATGCCTGCCAGAATAAGGCAAGTTGCACAAGCTGTAGCTGCTACTCCAATCAATAGAAATACTGCTATACGAGTTTTATTCTCGAAACCTATCATAGTTACATTGTACAACCTTTTGCTTTTTGTGATAATCTAATAATAAGCGTAAGCCAAAAACAAACATGCTATTTCAGTACGTCATCCTCCTTACTATTGGGCTAATTACACTCGTCAAAGCGAGTGATGTTTTTGTGGACGCCGCCAGCTCACTTGCTGCGCATTTGCGCGTACCTAAAATGCTTGTCGCACTCACGGTTGCTGCCTTTGGCACTTGCGCACCCGAGTTGGCCATATCCTTCAAATCCATGGCGACAGGGAACTACGATATGACACTAGCAAACGTTATCGGATCTAGCGTCGTAAATATCTTGCTCGTTGTAGGAATTGCCTCTATTGTTTCGCCAATTTCCGTCAAAGAGCAAACGGTAAAAAATGAGCTTCCTATCTTGGCTGCTATTACCTTGGCTTTCTTTGTCTCTTTGAACGACACCGTATTTGGCGCAGCAATAAATGGACTCTCACAAATTGACGCCATTATCCTCATGATTATGTTCGCATTCTTTTTACTGTACATTTTCGTTACCGTCCATTTCGACAAAAACCATCAGCGTCGAAAACACCATAGACGACGTCAAGCCAAATACACACTCGGCCGTTCCATCTTATATATCGTTATTACTTTATTATTAATCGCGCTTGCTAGCGATATTGCCGTAGATAACGCCGTGTATCTGGCGGAAGAATTACACATTAGTCAAAAAATTATCTCTATGACTATAATCGTAATCGGAACATCGCTGCCAGAACTAATTATGACCGTAAATGCCTCAAAGAAAGGCGAGCACGATCTCGCGGTCGGCAATATTATTGGCACTAATATATTTAATATATGTATTGTTTTGGGTCTACCAACATTAATATTTGGCGGCTTCACCTCCGCTGCATTTAATATTATTGATACACTCGTAGTCCTATTCGCTGCCATTATGTATTATCTCTGCAGCAGGAGCAGTAAAAAACTAACTAGAGTCGAAGGCATCATGATGGTAATGATCTTCGCTGCCTATTATACCTACGTGCTAACCCCATAAAATTGCAACGACAGCCGAGGAATAGTTATAATATAACCATGAGCCGTAATTACGAATCCCCAGACGGAGTATCTAGCAGAATCGCCTCTCCGGAAAGCGACGACAACAAGCAACGCGCCGACAATCAACAAAAAATCGGTACAGCCTTGCTAAAATCTATTGCATACCAGGACAAAATCCCCATAAAGCTAGGAGAAGCTGAAGCGTCCTTTGCGAAACAAAGACACGAGAAAGATCCAAACCTATCCTCCATAAATGGTGCTGAACGCAAAATATATTTGCACTTAGACGCTATTAAACGAGCCGTAGATGCGGGCGGTGACGATGTAGAAAAATCTATCCTAGACGAAATTGTCCACGGTAGTCCAGACGCCAAAATACCCGGCATCCATATCGCGACCATGAAAGATATCCCCGAAAGCTATTGGCGAGCGCAAGAGCAAATCATGAGAGATCAAGACGGCAGACTAACAAAATTAGACGATTTTGAAAAAGAAATGCTCCAAAAAGACATTGCCGAAAGACAGCAAGAATCTATCGAATCATGGCTAGACTATCTCCAAAATGAATCTTGCCCATATCCTACCTGGTTTAAGCTATATGCACTCGACGGCGTATCTAAAATGGGCGTTTTTAACAGTAAAAGAAAACAATTTGCCAAACGAGATACCGCTTCGGTTGCCCCATATCCACACCTTGACCAGGCATCGCTAGGCAAAGTCTTTCAGGCCGTTATAGATTTCTACGACTCCAAACCAAATAACGCAAATGACAACCAAGACGCAGAGTTGCCAGCATTAGTTAAAAGTGGAAACTTCAACAAACTATACTCAAAATTTCTCCTAGAAGACCGTAACATTGTCGAAGTTCCGAAAGAAACCAAAGATATACATGGCGAGTGGGTTGAATATAACCCGGGCGACGAAGAAAAACTAGCCGTCGCCGCCGATGGTACACCGTGGTGCATCGCCAGCCCCACAGTTGGACGCAACTATTTAGAATACGGAGATTATCTTGGCGAAAACGATCCCGATGCAGACAGCAAGGCAAAGTTTATCCTCTTTCATCTCATGGATCCAAAAACCGAAATCCCCTCAGCAAGCGCCTGTGCATCTATTCGTTTAGACACGAAGGGAAAGGTTGCCGAAATATCTGGTCTACAAGAAGGTCAAGCCCTAAACGATTCATTAGTACCTATAGTTGAAGAAAAAGCGAAAGAGTTTCCGGGCGGGGAAGATTTTCTAGAAGCTTTTGCAGACAAAAAACATTTAATTGCAGTCGACCGCAAATGGCAGAGCGGAGAAGACCTTAGCCAAGAAGATATTGATTTCATCAATGGTGATTTTCATACGTTAGATACATATAACAGCACCGACCCGCGCATAGTTTTTATGAGAGAAATCGTTATCCCCCTCCAAAATGGCGAAGATATCAGCAGTACCGCCAAGATGCAATCTAGCAAAATAATTAATAATATCGACGGCCTTATCCGGCACAATATCAGCATTAATCAAATCATCAACTGGCTCTATTCAGATGATATCGTAGAAAACCTCGATACTCTCATTGCGCACGATGCGACCATAGATCAACTCGTCAGCAAAATTCACTCTTATCAAATTATCGAGAACCTCGACGATTTAATTGCCCGCGGCGCCACCATTGAGCAAATTCACCCCCATCTCGACTCGACGGATATTATTGAGAACCTCGACGATTTAATTGCCCGCGGCGCCACTATTGAGCAGCTTTGCTCGCACCTCGACTCAAAAGACGTAGCCAACAACCTCGATTTCCTAATGGCCCATGGCGCCAATATTAATCAACTCGTATCGCGGCTAGACGACGACGCCGTTCATTACCTCGACGCTCTCATGGCTTACGGCACTAATATCAATCAAATCGTCTCAGGCGCAAGCTCCAAGGATATAATTGACAACTTGGACAAACTACTCACCTTCGGTGCCGACGTCAACAGCATCGCCCTCGAACTCAACCCTAAAGAAATAGCCGAATGCCTCGACATCTTCCTTACTCATAATGTCGATACTGATCGCCTAATTATAGAAATGAATATAAGCGATATCATTAAAAATCTCGACACTCTTACGGCGCATGGCGCAGACATCGGCTGGATTGTCTTTAATCTGACTAATAGCGAAATTCGAGAACATTTCGACACATTAGTGGCACATGGCGCCGACCGAGAACGGCTACTGGAAGACATGGAAGCAGAATAATATAATAATCACCTATTCACGTAATTGAATGGTAATATCGAATATGCTTAAATAAAACTAGTAACGGCTCTATCGTGCCGCCACAAAATAATAAACAAGGATTCCTATGGGTGCTATATTCTTTCTAACTATATTTTGGCCTATCGTTCTGGCAGTGGGAGTATTCGCACTCATACTGCCTTATATTCCTTACATTACATTAGCTCACGGCATTTTCTGGCTAATGATTGGCATATTAGCCAAATTCATCTCAACCAAATATCAACTATTCAAGAAGGGCCTTTCCCACAAGAAAACATGGGTACGTATTATTACCGAAATTTTTCGCTGGGTTGTTTACATTGATATAGTCGCCAACATAATCCTTATTATTGGAGCTATTATTCTAGCTGTCGTATTTATTACTAAGGGCATTACGCCAATCCCGTCTTAATACTATTTTGCTCAGGCATCTCCTATGCGCCTATTGACATATGGCGACAAATCTTATAAAACTATAATGTGCTCATGAATTATAAGGAGGTGATAAACACATAATGAGCAAGATCTTTTCAATTGAGGGCAATTTTACACAGAAAGGAAAATGGTCACAGCCAGACCCTTCCTTCAAAGGGAAAATAATCGTCGAAGACGATGGGTCATTTTCTGGCTATTGCGACGAGCTATATGGCAGCATTTCTTCGGACAAAACCAGATATCTATTCGGACACCTCACTCAGGATGAACACGGGGAAGTGACTGGGATTGCATTCTTTAAATTATCCAACGACCACATTCAAGCTCCACTCATCTACCTTGTCGCCGACCTGAAGACGAATCGGATAGCACTCTGGGGATCATTATCACTCAGTTTCGGGACGCTAGTAACATGCGCATGGCATGGCCAAGCTACCATTAATGCTAAAGAAGAATCCGACTCCGACGAGGTTAGAAACAGTGTCGCCGAACGCCTGGGCAAATTCGATGCCAACGTCAATCGCAACAGACTGTACCGCGAAGAGGCGACAGAACAATGTCGCAAAATAATTAAAGGCCTGCAGGAACTCAAAAAATGATTTCATCACACTTTTGATTATTATGGTAAACCCTAGCCCTATCAAAAAAGCCACGAGCTAGTCGTGGCTTGTTTTTTACTGAATGCATTCCACGACCTGAAACCCAAGTTCTTCGGCCTTTTTAATGCAATCGGCACTGTCGAAGTGCATAAGAAACACTTTAGGGCGGAGATTATTCGGGATTATCTCATTAAGTACTCTCAAAGATAAATGCGCATTGCCAGAATAGTCCAGCAGAGTCGTTTCGAGATACATCCGTTCAATATCGGGCACTTCTCGAACATAAGAATGAATCAACTCTAAATCTCTCGTGTCGCCTGAATAAAAAACCTTACCGTCATTAGTCGTAAACTCAACACAAAACGCCGGATACTGACCTTGATGCGCTGTTCGAATTAATTGTATCTTACTGAAGCTCCGATAACGGTTTGATAGTGTTTCTGCGGGAACAAAATCGAAGAAATCAGCACACCCCTGCGCCTCCAACATCCGATATAGGTCATCCATTAAAGGCTTGGCGCAAACTATAGAAAAATTAATAGGATTATTAATATCAGCGTACGCACAGTAGTAAATCAGACTACTCAAACTCCCTGTGTGATCACTATGCATATGAGTAATAAGGCAGAATACCTTATTAATCTGATTCTTTTTCAGCAGATTCACCCGAACAATCTTACTAAAGACCGATTCGCCACAGTCTATCAAGAAAAGAGTCTTGCCTTCAATGAAAAATGCAGACGTGTTTCCTTCCTCAACGAGAAACGCACCCCCACGCCCCAGGAATTTCAATTCCATTCGTATCCACCTCCTTTTGAAAGTTCTAAGGGCAACTTCAATATAAATTATACCATCAAAATGTAATATGTAAAGCACTCGGCAAATAGTAGCGCCCAGTCGTCCATTCGCTATGCATATAAAAAACTAAACAAGACGCTTCAGAATTCCATATTTATTATAGTTCGCCAACAAAAAAACGACCAAAACGCCGAATCAAACAGCCCTGGTGGGACTTAATTGACCAGGTTTTAACAGCTTATAAGGAAGATATCTATGTTCCCCGAATAATATAGACCTGCAGCTCGCTAACGACAGAATTAGGAAGCTCAAAAACGAACTAAAAATCAGGCTGCCAGCATATCTACGCGCCCCGGATCGCATATTGACGCCGCGATGAGACAAATGTATCATTATACTAATGCTAACTGAAATTCTTTACTCCAAATAGGCGGATCCATGGACAGCAAAAATCAAGGCGTTACAGAGCTAATCACGGATAGCTTTTTCACATTACTGCAACGAAAAGACTTCGCGGAAATCAGTATTTCAGAAATAGTCCAACATGCAGGAGTGGGCCGCGCCTCTTTCTACCGAAACTTTTCCAGCAAAGAAGACGTTGCGAAATGCTGGACGTCCGAAGTCACGAAACGATTCCTCAGTGAATCCGGCATTAGGGACTTGCCATACGGTAGTCGCGACTACTTCATAAAGTTATTTACACACTTATACAATACCAGCGTTAGAGCCAGATTAATTTGCGATGCGAATTTAATCTACATATTACGCGACGAATTCAATAATAGTTACCTCAACAGCCATATCGGCGAAGACGAATACCAATCATATTACCTCATCGGCGGCATCTTCAACGTTTATCTTCATTGGCTGCTCGGCGGCTGCCAAGAATCCCCAGATCAAATTGCAGACAAGATTATCGAATTAAATATAAGAACAAAGGGGAGCAAAAAGGATATATCATGAAAAAACTAGCAAAAATTATAGGGATAATTCTCGCCATACTAATCGTACTCGGCATAGGGATATTCATATTACTCAATAAAACCATATTCATGAAGCATCCTGAGCTATCCGGAAATCCAGAAACAGGGAAATGGTACGAAATCACACCGCAAGACGCAAAATCATCAGACGGCAGCAGCTGGCACGGACTCTTTAATTTAGGTAAAGACAAGAATAAAGTTGTCGTATATTTCTTTGGTGGAGGTGTCAGTATCACACCGGAAACATCTGAAGGCGGTAGCAAATTCTATGCGACCAACATGACAGCGCAAGACTTTGTTGCGCTTGGTGGCATCGGTAGTAATGCCGAAGAAAACCCATTCAAAGACTGGACCAAAATAGTAGTCCCTTACGCCTCCGGCGACTTTCATACTGGCACTGGCGAATATAAATATACCGACGGAAACGGAAAAGAAAAAGTCGTCTATCATAATGGCTATAATAATTATTCGCTATTAATGAACGAGGTTAAAAAATACATCAGCTATGACGGCGTAGAGTCTCTGCTCGTAACCGGCTTTAGCGCGGGCGGCTTCGCAACATCTCTGCTTGCGGACGACGTAATCAACTATTTCCCAAATACCCAAAACATAACCGTCGCCGTAGATAGCTCGCTTCTCATATACGAAGACTGGTATAAAACCGCAACCGAACTCTGGAAGAGCCCGACAGAAATCAGTGATCGTCTTACTAGAAATAATATTGTCCTAGATAGTCTCGTAGCACTACACGAAAAGCGCGGCAATCAAGTTAAAATACTGTTTGATTGCTCAGTTAGAGACGACACCCTCCAGCAATACCAGGGCTATATCGATAACGGCAAGATGGAACAGTCAAAAGAAAACAGCGATAAATTCCAAATCGCCCTCAAGCAAATGGTGAAAGATCTGCAAGACAAGGTTGACGGAGTCGGGATATATATTTGGGAGTATGGAACTCACGACGATTGGAATGGCACACAGCATACAATCATTTCATCAAACTTCGTCGAAAAATTAGAGAACGACAAAAGTGTCGCCGACTGGATGATTGATGCCGTAAATGGCGACGTGAAGAGCTATGGCCTCGGCTTGCTAGACAAAAAGTTTTAATTTTATACGCCCCAAACCACACTCTGGGCTTTTCGGACATTTTACAGATGAGCGGCATGATTTTGGGTAGTTCGAAAACCTTCATTTTTGAAAAATACTCAGAGTTTTTCGCAATTCTTCACTTATGCTTAAACGCAAAAAATAATCTGGAATTCTGGACTTTTCCAAGTTCAAAATTGCAGATTGCCTACGTATCTATATTTGGTGGAGCATAAGAGACTCGAACTCTTGACCTCCTGCTTGCAAAGCAGGCGCTCTAGCCAACTGAGCTAATGCCCCAAATTGTAAAATATTCATTAATTCAGTTGGCTAGAGCGCCGATGGCGCGGTTTTTGACTCTACTCAGCGACAAGCGCCTCGTACATCCAACTGAGCTAATGCCCCAAATTGTAAACCCCCATAATAACAATAAAGGGATAAGCGGGGGGGCGCTTATCCCAACTTCATTGTAGCACAAGCATACTAAAAATGCAAACTTTTTACGACATAATAAAAACCCGGCGTTTTTGGAACGCCGGGGGAAACAGGTATTGCCTACTTGGCCTGTTACTCATCCTCAGGAAAGATACCCAATAAGCCCAGAGCATTACGTTCATCGGGACCGATCTCACAATCACCGCTGTAGAAATCACCGAACGCCATATCGCGCAGCGCCTCTAATCCATCAGCATCACAGATCGAAATGGCGCCCAATTCCAGGCTTTCGTCCGGGACCTCTCCAGCGTTGATGTGCTTGCGTCGAAACCACACTTTTCCATCTGCGAGCGCAACGCGCCAAAAGTGGTCCGGCTCGTCTTCGGTTTCACCGCATACATAGAAGCCGCCAACCGAACACTTATCGATCACTTTCCTGTTCAGTCGATCCTCCGCGCGAAGAGCCGCGCTTGAAGCATCTTCCTCCTCGACCATATCGGTTCCCGCTTCTTTCAGCTCACACCTGAGAATGACCTTATGCATTACGTCATTAAGAAACTCGCCGTATGTCCTACCGCCAAACAGAGCCAGCAGATTCAACAGCCCAGCATCGCTACGCGAAGCCGCGTCGTCGAACAAGCTCCAATCAGACGCGGTTCCACAATACCATTCCTCGAAATTGAAGTTTGCGAAATCAGTCACCATAATTTCGTACAGCTCACCGATTGCGTCAAGATCTCCCTCCGACACCGTATAGCATTCGCATGCATCTACGCCATCGTGCAATACGTAGAGCATATGATTCTCGCTATACGCCATCCAAGCTATGGATCCACTTGTGTTATCGACGTCGAAAACCGGAACAGTGACTTTTGAGTCAATAGTTGCCATTTTTACACCCCCTTTTTTGAGTAGGCAAAAATTAATGTACAGAATCTAGAAGAACTAGACATCTATATTTTACAACACATACATCAGAACCATCAAACCGTGAAATATACTGCCGATCACCACCATAATATGAAAAACCGAATGCATATAACGCTTTTTTATACCAATACCAAACATAATCGCACCAGCAGTATATGATATACCGCCACAGAATAGCATTGCAATTGCCATCATTGGCAAAACCGACATCAATTGCGGTAAAGATAAAATAATACACCAACCTAAGGCAATATAGCAAAACATCGAAAAGGGCATGTATTTACTAATATCTATCGAGTTCAACACGATGCCAATTACCGAAACACCCCAAACGACACCAAAAATCGTCCATGCCAAAACCGGGTCAGCTTTCGCTAATGCGCAAATCGTAACTGGCGTATAAGTTCCAGCTATTAATAAAAAGACCGAGCAATGATCTAAGATCTGCATCACTTTTTTACCTTTTACGCGCGGCGACAATCCATGATAAACTGCCGACATCGTATAAAGCACAATCATACAAATACCAAAAACTATACCCGTTAGTACACCAGCAACCCCACTATGCGTTGCGCCTCTCACGATGCATAATATCAAAAGCACAATTCCAAAAGCGCCACCAACAATATGTGTCACCATATTAAAAATTTCTTCGCCTTTTGTGTAATTCGGCAATTTTCGGTCCGCGAGTTTTGTGCGTTTTTTCATAACAATTATTGTAGCACCTTGAACATGCTAAAATATAAGTATGGATAAAGCAAAAGTCTATTTCGCGAAAGATATATCCCCAGAATCATTACAAAAAGTATACGACGCG
>JAEETK010000027.1 GCA_016290315.1 Candidatus Saccharimonadota bacterium
CATCGCCAATAAAATCTTTTTCATGACGCAACGTCAAATGATAATTAACCTCATTTGCGCCATCCTCGCTATTGGCTCGCGTCAAATCGGTCTGTCTCCAAGAGCCAGTCGAGTATTCATCATCTAGTAATCCCAAACGATAAGTATTATCATCTTTTATCTGAATCGACAGCTCTGGGTTATCGGTCAAGTATTCATACTGGTCGACTGCGCAAAGATAAGTCTTTTTATAATCAACCCCATACGCCATACCAGACTGATTGCCCCGCAACACCATTAGTACAACGGCTAAGACTACTAAAAAAATAACGCTTGCCGCAATTACAATAATCAGAGTTTTATTCTTTGCAACCTTTCCAGGTTGTTGATAATTGCCCGATGCGCCCTGAGCTGCAGCATGGCTTGGCTCTATCATTGAAATTGATTGATTCGGGTTCATAAGTTATACTCCCATCAATTTAACATACGAAGCCGCAATTAAAACATACATAAAGAACAATGCCGCCATTCCCAAAACGAGGACAGACGCTAACACGTAGCTTGGATGCCCCTTATATTTGTAATTATTCAACAGAGCAAAGAATAACGCCACCATTGCAGAAGAAACTAAAACCATAATCGACGGTGTGCTAAGGTCATCCCAATTACCATTCAGAGTCAGAGCGAGATTAAAAATTACACGCACAAAAACAACCGTATCTATCACGATAACTAATATATTCAACAGTTTATTTCGTTCTTTTAGTTTTTGCGCCTTGGTCACTCTTTATTTATAACATACTTATGCTAATAATTTAAGTCGTGTTACAATTTAATTAATATTAAACAAAGAGGGTGTATATGAGTAAAGAACTCAAAAAATATATTGCCGAGTTTATCGGCACGGCCGTTTTGGTGCTGTTCGGCTGCGGAACTGCCGTCGTTACCAACGGCGAAATTGTTCCAACTGCGTTAGCATTCGGTTTAGCTATCGTTGCATTAGCGTACGCAATCGGCGACGTGTCTGGATGCCACGTCAACCCATCCGTATCGCTTGCTATGTTTATTACCAAAAAACTAAAGGCCAAAGATCTTTGCGGCTATGTTATAGCGCAATTTCTCGGCGCAATCTGCGGTTCCTTACTGCTATGGGTGATTATCACGCTTAGCGGCGCAGACATTGCCGAAGTTGGACTTGGCGCTAACTCGTTTATCTCCACCGAGGCTGGAGGCGCTTGGGGATCTATGTTAATAGAAATAATCTTAACCTTCGTTTTCGTTTATACGATTATTGGAGTTACAAGCGACAAGAACGAAGCGAATATCGCCGGTATCGTTATCGGTCTAGCACTTGCTTTTGTGCATATTTTCGGCATTTGCCTAACCGGCACATCCGTTAATCCAGCCCGTAGCCTTGCGCCTGCACTTTTATTGGGCGGCGAAGCCTTGGCTCAAGTTTGGGTGTTTATCATTGCGCCCCCTGTCGGCGCAGCATTAGCCGCGTTTGCTTATAAAGCACTCAACGAAAAATAACCAATCATCATAGGCGCTCTTCGCGGGCGCCTATTTTTTGTGCGCGCCTCCCGCAGGTATACCTTATCTCTAAAAATTTGCTACAATATACCTGATGAAAGCGTTATATCGAAGATATCGTCCCAAAACGCTAAGCGAGGTAGTCGGGCAAGAACAAATTACCACCGTTCTTCAAAATTCTCTCAAGAACGGTAAGCTCGCGCATGCCTATCTTTTTATTGGCCCACGCGGTACGGGTAAAACATCCGTAGCGCGCATCCTCGCACACGAGATTAATAATTTTCCATACGAACTCGAAGACGATTACCTAGACATTATCGAAATTGATGCCGCATCCAACACGGGTGTCGATAATATTCGCGACTTACGCGAAAAGGCCATCATCGCCCCAACAAAAGGTAAATATAAAGTTTATATTATTGATGAAGTGCATATGCTCTCCAAATCTGCTTTCAACGCTCTTCTCAAAACACTCGAGGAGCCACCCGAGCACGTCGTCTTTATTATGGCTACCACTGATGCCTATAAAGTACCCATCACCATCACCTCGCGCAGCCAAGTTTATACCTTCAAGCTAGCTAATCCCGGTGTCATGCTTGACCATCTCAAAAAGATCGCCAAGCAAGAAAAAATCAACATCACCGACGAAGCCCTAGAAATCGTCGTCAAACGCGGTAGCGGCTCCTTTCGCGATTCGCTCAGTCTACTCGACCAAATCTCAACTCTTAGCGACAACAAAATTGACGCCGATCTAATTAGTAGAGCACTCGGCCTCCCCCAAAACGAGGCCATCACTAACATTCTTAACGGCTACGCTGCTGGCGACATCAATCGCATTCGTACGCAGTTACAAGAATTACTCGACTCGGGCATCAAACCAGAAATTATTGCCGAAAATCTCATCTCTGACATTCTCAACAATCCGCAGCCTATCCACTTACCCCTGCTAGAAAAACTACTCGACGTCTCCCGCTCAGCCTACCCAAATGCCAAACTCTTACTAGCATTAATCCCACAAAATACACCTGTAACTGCGCCAACATATATTACACCAGCACCCGCCACCACTCCCAAAATCAAACCAGCACCACAGCCAGCCACAAAACCCACTCCAAGCCCAAAAACACCAACCGCAGCATCACCAGAACCCGCTCCAGCCAAAGAGTCCGCCCAAGCAGAAACTCCCGCGCCAGCGCCAGAACCCGCATTGCCAGAGTCCGCACCGGCCACCGAATCCATACCAAGCACGCAGCCGTCAGCCACACCGGAACCTAGCGCTGATAATGCGGAAATCTGGAATAGCATCCTGCTTCATTGCCAAGAAAATATACCCGGCATCTACCGCTATCTACAGGATTCTGACTATGTATTCGAAAACGACACGATCACTATCTATGCCCGAAAAAAGTTCAACAAAACTCAAATCGCCAAGAAAGTGCCTATGATTGCCGAATTCCTGGGCGGAAAATATACTATTGAAGTAACGAACGAAACGCTCAACAAGGATGCCGAGATGGCCGCCATTGCAGAGCTAATGGGCGGGGGAGAGGAGGTGCAAATCGATGCCGAATAATACAAAAAATGCCGCTGAACGCATTCCGCCACAAAATCTTGATGCCGAAAAATCTCTCCTTGGCGCAATTCTTATTTCTGAAGAATCATTGCCAGATGTTACGGAAATTCTCAAACCGAATGATTTTTACGACGAACGCCATCGCCACATCTATAGCGCCATGTGGAATCTATACGAACGCCACAACCCCGTTGATCTTTTGACCGTTCGCAACGAACTGAAGAAGAAAAAACTCACCGAAAAAGCCGGCGGCTCCGCCTACTTATCCGAATTAGCCAACTTCGTACCTACCGCCGCCCACGCTAAGGCATATGCCGAAATTGTCAGCAAAGCCGCCGTACGCCGTCGCCTCATCGCCGCCGCCGCCAGTATTACCGAAAATGCCTACGACGAAGATTCGGAAACGTTAGAACTCCTTGGCGAGGCTGAACGTTCACTCTATGAAGTGTCTGAGCAAAACGTACATAACGACCTAGTGTCTATCTCTGATTTACTTTCCGAGACCTTCGACTTGCTTGAAAGTTTGCATGAAAACAAGGGCAGTATCGCAGGGTATAAGACTGGCTACCCAGATCTCGACCGCGTTACGGCTGGTTTCCATAAATCCGATCTAATCATCCTTGCCGCCCGCCCAGCCATGGGCAAAACCGCACTTGCATTAAATTTTGCTAGCAATGTAGCTCGCATTAATAATAAGTCCGTGCTGTTATTCTCCCTCGAGATGGGCAAACAGCAGCTGATAAACCGCATGCTCTCCGATGCGTCCGGCATTGAATCTTTCAAGCTCGAAACTGGCAACTTTTCTGGTGATGATTTTTCGCAAATATCTGAAGCTATGGCCGAGCTCTCCGAGTTGCCAATCTTCATCGACGACACCCCAGGTCTTACAGTCATGGAAATGCGCACTAAAGCCCGTCGCGCCGCACACGAGCACGAAATCGGCTTAATTATTGTAGACTACCTTCAGCTCATGTCGGGCTCATCCAAGCGCGCTATGGACAATCGCGTACAAGAAATCTCCGAGATTTCCCGCGGGCTAAAATTAATCGCCCGCGAGCTCAATGTCCCAGTCATAGCACTATCGCAGTTATCTCGTACGGTCGAATCCCGTAGTCCACAAATTCCAATGCTATCCGATCTCCGCGAGTCTGGCTCCATCGAGCAGGACGCTGATATTGTCATGTTCTTATACCGCGAAGATTACTACAATCCCGAAACCGAACGTCAGAATATCACCGACCTCATTCTCGCTAAGCACCGCCGCGGCGCCACCGGCACAGTCGAGCTCTACTTCGATAAAGCCCGGGTCCGTTTTATGTCGCTCGACAATAAGCATGAGTAGTTTACTTGCGCTATACGAAGTCAACATGTTAAAATTAGCACAGTGAAAAAATGGATTAAAATACCTTTTTTGTATCGTCAGCGCTTCATCTTAGGATACATATTCCTGCTTCTAGTATTTGCTGGATTGCTTAGCTTTTTGCCAAGCATTGCGCCGGGCGGCATTAGTTCAGAAGAAATGCAATCCGTCGTCACGTCGCAAAAAGTCGACCGCAACTTTATCACAAATGGCCAAGTTATCGATTTACCATACCGTGTCATACAAAAAGCCATCATCAACGTGTTTGGCTTAACTTTGTATACCATCAAGCTACCATCTATCATAATAGCCGTACTAACTGCGCTATTTCTCATCCTTCTCCTAAACCGCTGGTTTAAATCCGATGTTGCCATCATTGGTTCAATCTTAACTACACTATCTGTTGCTTTTTTGTTCCTCGCCGGTTTCGGCATGCCAAGTATCATGTATGTCTTTTGGCTTGCCGTTATTATATGGCTGGGTTCTAAAATCATTGGCAACGAACATACACACCCATTATTAGTCATATCTTTTGCCACCTGCGTGGCACTATCGCTCTATACGCCACACATGATCTATATCGCACTCGGCATCGCCATTGCCGGCATCACTCACAAAGATATGCGCGCATCGCTCAAGCAAATAAAAGTTTACCAGCTCATCTTAAGTATCAGCATTTTCGCAATACTTATTGCGCCACTAGTTATCAGCGGCGTCTTCAACTCTTCCGTTCCCGTACGATTAATATTTACAGAGAACATAAACACTTATATCGACAATATTTCAAACTCTTTCGCGCCATTCTTTAGCTTTATCAGCGCCTACGACAGCGTTTATCTCGCTCCGTTATTTGGTCTCGCCACGGTCTCCCTAATTATTATTGGCGCCTTAGCCTCAATGGGGAAGCTGTTTACCACGCGCAATACTATTGTTAGTCTCCTAATCATCTACTCCATCATTGTAGCTGGTTTTAATCCAAATGCCGCCATATCTATCATTATTCCAATCGCCATCCTCACGACTGCCGGTATTGAGTCAATTATTCAAAAATGGCATTCGCTTTTCCCAGAGAATCCATACGCTCATATCATTGGCGCACTCCCAATAGTAGTCATTGTGCTATTCATTATTTATTCAGACTTGTCTCATTTTATTTTCGGTTATCATTACACGCCTTCAGTCGCAAACAATTTTAATAATGACATTACTCTTATTAGCGAAAACCTAAAAAGCGGCACAGTACTAATTATGGCCGACACGCATAAAGATCATGATTTCTATAAATTACTTGAGGCGAAAAACAATTTGACTATTATGTCCGAGATTCCCGAGCGCAACGATCTACCAATCGCCTCCCTTGGTGAACCTCTAAAAGACGAGAAACTCGAGTTGAAACAGATTATTACATCGCCAAAGAGGCTAAATTCTGCTAGACTATACATATACGAAAAAATTACTACTGAAAAACAAGGGAGTTAGACTATGGGTGCCACTATGGACCAAATGAAAATGATTAACCAATTGCGCAAAACGCAAAAGGAACTCAAGAATGAGATCGTCGAAGTTGAAGCTGGCGACGGCGCTGTAGTTATCCAAATTACCGGTGAGCTAAAAATCAAAAAAGTTGAACTTGATCCAGAAAAAATTGACCTCGACGACATTCATGAGCTTGAGCGCTGGATTGAAAACGCCATGCGCGACGGCTACGCCAAAGCACAAGAAATCGCAACCGACAAGATGAAGCCACTTATGGGCGCACTTGGCAACTTTGGCATGTAATTATGCTTCCTAGCGCACTGAATGATTTAATTGACGCCCTCGGGCGCCTACCTGGCGTTGGCTCGCGCACGGCCGAACGTTATGCTTACTTTTTACTAAAAGCAGATAGCAACATTTCGGATAAAATCGCCAACGCGCTAGAAAACCTGCATTCCGGCGTCAAAAACTGCCCGATTACTTTTGCTATCATGGACGCTAGCGAACAAGTCTCGCCACTCTATGATGACCCCACTCGCGATAAGAGCACCGTATTAGTCGTTGAGGAACCACTCGATATTTACGCAATCGAGCATACTAAAGCCTTTACTGGCACCTACCACGTACTTGGTGGAGCCATATCGCCAATGGACGGGATCACGGCCGACAAGCTCCACATCAAAGAATTAATTGAACGCATCGAGAACGACTCCGTCAACGAAGTTATTATCGCCACTAACCCATCAGTAGAAGGCGAATCTACTGCCGTTTTACTCGAAAAACTCCTCCACGAAAAGTATCCCGAGTTAAAAATCACTCGTTTGGCTCGCGGCCTACCGCTTGGCGTCTCACTCGAATATGCCGATCAAATCACCTTAACTTCAGCACTAAACAACAGAACCAATCTATAACTTCGCTACAAAGCCTAAACTTGACTATTTTTGGCACATATGGTATAATAGAACTATATTCTGTACTTTATAAAACATTTCAAAAAAGGAGGTGGCAACGTCTCGCATGGTTAACAAATGCAAAGACATAGCTAACAAGTGGAGGGAACTACCATACTATGTGCAATATTTTGGAGCACTATTCATCATGGTGACCCCCACGCTTCTCACTATCGCGCTCCAAGCTTCTTGGGGGAATGCTTCGAGCACCCTCAACTTCGTTATCTGCCTCGGATCATGCTTCCTGTCAAGGGCGGCACTCCCCAAAACCAGCGACGAATTGGAGGCGAATCTGCGCTACCGATCGTGGTACTTCCTCTTCGGGGAGCATGCAATAATCCTCATTGCATTATCCGCATGCAACTGGGACCTCAATGAAGTTCTTGGTCTCGTGGAGAAGGCGCGAGAGGTGAAATTGCTTTTCGTACTGACGGCGCTACTGCCAATCCTGGCGATAATCTGTTTCTTTGCGGCAGAAGCCGTAAAACGCGCAAAACGATAACTAAAAAACCGGACGCCTTCGCGCGTCCGATCTTTTTTATATTCCTGGAATAGGGAAGATTTCGGCAATTTGCCGTACTTCTTCATGAATCGCAGCTAACTCACTCGCGAATGCCGCCTCTGGCTGCTTTCCGCCACTTATCTCAACACTAATTTCCGCCAAACGGCGCATCCAACCGCCAATTTTTACCATCTCGGCACGATTCATGCCACGTGTCGTAATTGCAGCCGTGCCAAGGCGAATCCCAGAAGGCTTGAATGGTGGCAGAGTGTCGTTCGGAATCGCATTTGCATTTAATGTCAAACCAACTTTATCCATCATGATTTCCATAATCTTGCCATCGATACCGAATGACGCCATCATATCAATCAAAATCAAATGATTTTCAGTTGTGCCGCCAACAATCTTAAATCCATGCGTCGTTAACGTATCCGCCAAAACCTTCGCGTTGCTCACGACGTCACGAGCATAATTTTGGAAGGAAACTTGTTCCGCCTCATAGAAAGCTACTGCCTTAGCAGCAATTATGTGCATTAGCGGGCCACCTTGCGTGCCAGGGAAGACGGAGCGGTCAATCAATGTTGGAATATTATCCAAAGTACGCTCAGGCTTCTTTAATGGATTACCCACCGTGCCACGGCTCAAAATTAAGCCACCACGCGGGCCACGCAATGTCTTATGCGTAGTAGTTGTCATAACATGAAAACCGCAATCGAGCGGATTCGGATGTGCACCACCGGCGATCAAGCCCGCCACGTGAGCCATATCGGCCATCAATAAACAATTAGGAATGTTTTTGCCAATCTCTACAATTCGTTCAAAATCTGGAATCTTCGAAAACGCCGAATAGCCAACCAAAATAATCTTCGGCTGATATTGAGCCGCAAGTTGTTTCAATTCTTCATAATTAATATCACCAGTTTCCGGATCAGTCCCATAGGCTACGAAGTTATAAATTTTTGCACTTTGCGTTACCGGTGAACCGTGTGTAAGATGACCACCGTGGCCCAAATCCATACCAAGAACCGTATCACCGGGATCCAGCCACGCATTATAGACGGCATTGTTTGCCTGAGCGCCAGAATGCGGCTGCACATTTGCATGATCGGCATGAAATAATCTGCGCGCTCGCGCAATCGCTAACCGCTCAACTTTGTCAGTATTTTCTTGACCGCCATAATAGCGATAATTCGTCGGTTCATTAGCCAACACATCATCATCCGAACCGTCCAAATCACTAAAACCAGGATATCCTTCGGAGTACTTATTCGTAAAGACCGACCCCATCGCTTCTAGCACTTCGCGCGAAACATAATTCTCGCTCGGGATTAGCTCTAGGCCTTCGCGCTGGCGCTGCTTCTCCGCTTCAATTAAATCAAATATCTTATTATCTTTCACCGAAAAACTCCTTTCAATTACTCGTACACCGTTGCAAAGATTATCTATCTATATATTAGCATTTTTATTGAACGCCATGCTATTGTTTGCGGAACACTAATTTTTATGTTAAAATATAGCCATATTTCGAAAGGGGGTATTATAAATGGAAATCGCACTTAAACTTAACAATAGAGTTCTACAATTTCGCATGCCCGGCATATTCGGCATGCCCGGCGTCTTCTTTTCGCCGCATCCAAAAATCACTGGCTCCGGAGGAAAAAAGGATCCCAAAAAGAAGAAAGGTTTTCTCGACCGTCTCGGCGAAATCCTGTACAAACTCTTCGGTTAAACACTCGCGCTCGGCATCTCGTCGGGCGCTTTTTCAGCTGCTACGGATACAACATAACAATCGCCAATCTCCTAACAAAAAACTGGCATCTCGCCAGTCTTTTGGTTAAAAACAATAATTTCTCTGGTGGCTCCGGTCGGACTTGAACCAACGACACAAGGCTCTTCAGGCCTCTGCTCTACCAACTGAGCTACAGAGCCACAATGAATGTAGTATAACATATCTGTTTTAAAAAAGCGATAAAAAGCCAAATTTATACAGCACATTGCTTTTTTGGCGCCATAAGCAATGCTAAAATTAATCTATGAACGCAGAACAAAATACATCGCCGTTTTTGACGAAAAACAACGCAAACACCCCAAAAAGCAAAGCCCCACTCATTATTACCATTTCGTTGATAGCAATGGTTATCGTCACCGCCGTCATTGTCGCGCTTATCATTATTAATAGCCCTAAAGGCTCAAATCAAGAAACTGCTAATAACACCCCCGGCGTTGTCAACTTCGACGACTCGTTCAAATATATAGACGGAACTCGCCTAAAGCAAACTGAATATACATTCGAAGACATAAACAAAGGCTTTAGTTATGCAAGCATATCATTCACGGGAACTAAAGATATTACGATAAAACATGTCCCCAAACAGAATCCATACAACTATTTCGGCGGCAACTTCAGCTTTCGCGTTAATTTTGATCATAATGGAAAGAAAATCCCGATTCTCATCGAGTCCGCAAACGCCAAAGACGCAAATAAAACTATCGAGACCATCAATCAAGACTGCGAGAATGACAAAAACTGCCACAGCGACTATCTGTCAGGGGCAAAGACTCTGCTTATCACAAAAAGCTCCGTATGGACATTTTATAGCAGCACCAAGAACGGACAACTTATCTCCTACACTATCAATCCATTTGTTTCAGAAGACATTGATGTGCGCGACGATAGCACTGCGCGCAGCATACTGGCAAAAGTCGCAATGACTATTAGCGACGATAACGGTAGTCCATACATTGAAGATATGGCCACTCGCCTGAGATATCCAAATGGAAAATACATTAAAGATTATAGCCATATCAATGAAGTCGGCGAGAACTACGTTAAGCTCCACTACCACACAGGTGCCGACGATGAAACCGTTTATATTGCCGTTGTTCAAACGCCCATTGCCAATGTTTCCGCAAAAAGCGTATCTACAAATCCGAAAATCGAATCATTTAAGCATGAAAACTACGACCACTGCTACACGCAAGATCAAACCTATTTTCGCGTATACGATGGCGATAGCGCCATAGATATTTGCGCATACAGCATGAACGGCGATAGCTCCAATGTAATTAGCGATTACAATAAAATCCAAAGATACCTCGACGCAATTTAACGCGCAGCCAAGATTGCTAACAGATAGCTATATGGTAAAATATAGCTATGAAGAAATTTAATACGTCGCCACTTTCTGGCATGCAAGAACTACTACCAACCGAGCAGGCAGTTTTTGACCAGCTCAAACAAAGCATCAGCGACGTATATCATCATTACGGTTTTTTGAGTATCGAAACGCCGATTATTGAACGCACCGACATTCTACTTGCTAAAGCTGGCGGCGATACTGAAAAGCAAATTTATATGGTCAGCAAGACTGCCGAGTCGGCCGACTCCGCCGACCAAGCCCTGCGCTTTGACCACACCGTACCGCTCGCGCGCTACGTCGTCGAGCATAATAATGATTTAGCTTTCCCATTCCAGGTTACTCAAATTAATCGTAATTTCCGCGGCGAACGCGCGCAGCGTGGACGCTTCCGCGAATTTTACCAATGCGATGCTGACATTATCGGTCGCGAAAAACTACCGATCGCCTACGACGCCAAAGTCATCGCCTGTATTTATGACGCTCTCAAAACTTTCAAGCTGCCCAAAATGCTCATCCGCATTAGCAACCGTAAAGTCTTAGCCGGCTTCCTGAAATCGCTAAACTTGTCCGAAAAAACTAGCGAGATTTCCAACATTATTGATCACGCCGAAAAAGTGCCCGTAGAAAAAAGCACTGCAGCACTTCGCGAGCTTGGCCTCAGCGATGACCAAGTCGACAAAGTTACCGCATTTATGTTCACGCGTGGAAACTACGAAGAAATCGAAGCAAAGCTCAAAGAAATCATGGGCAATACCGAATCGGTCGCCGATGGTCTCTCCGAGCTCAAAATCGTCTTTGATATTCTCGCCAAAAAGGGAACTGGTAACTGCATTATTGATTTCATGATTATTCGCGGCCTCGATTATTACACTGGCACCGTGTTCGAGATTATGCTCGAAGATTATCGCGAAATCGGCAGTATTTCCGGCGGCGGACGCTACGAAAATCTTGCCAGCAACTTTACCGATCAAAAATTCCCAGGCGTCGGTGGCTCAATCGGGCTCACGCGCCTATTCTTCGTATTGCGCGAATATAATCTCATTAATATTGAGACCAAGCAACCCGTCGATTATGTCATTTTGCCAATTAGTGAAAATGAGTACGAAGCTAGTTTTGAGCTTGCAGACAAACTCCGCGAACAGGGTAAAACCGTAGATGTAGACTTATCCGATCGCAAGCTTGGCGACAAATTTAATCGCGCCAGCAAAATCGCCAAATATGCCGCCGTAATTGGTAACGACGAAGTCCTCAGCCAAAAATTCACCGCCAAAAACCTTCAGACCGGCAAAATTATCGAGCTATAAAATGCCGCCCCAAACAGGGGCGGCTCATATCAGCTTCATGCTTGCTCGGAACGCTGGCTAATCACATATTGCTGCGCTTCCCGAAGCGTCATCGGGTACCATTCCATATAGTAGTTAACAAGAGCCCTTTCAGAGTCAGACAGAATCACCCCGCGACTCGTCTCTTTTATCCGTTCCGCATACTCACGATAGTCAAAATCTATCGCCATTTTCAACAGATCAGGATTGATTTCATCCGCACCGAAAGATTTCCAAGCCTCCTCTCCGATAGATGCCCGAAAAGCGCCAACCTTATCAATCGCGCCCGACGTATCCAAAGGTGGCGGCTGAAGCGCGTCCAGTTCCTCCTTTGTTATCGCATGGGAATCGTCCCTAAAAAGATCAACTCTCCGCTCGATTACTTCCGCGCGGGCATCATCTTCCGGCGTCCCGTGTCCCATCAAAAAGCTAATCATGCCTTTTTCGTACTCGCTAAACTCTACCATAAGAACACCCCCTTTCTAAAGAACACTTTTTTCAGTTAAAAATATTTTAGCGCGAAAAATCACCAAAGACAATTGCCGTGCGGTCATCGTTCTTGCGCGCACTCGCAATTAAATTTTTTGAGGCTTCTAGCGCATCAGTAGAACGACTCATAATAAAGCCGAGTTCGCGATCGCTCATTATATCACTGCCATAATCACCCGTAATGCCGTCCGAGCAAAGCACAACCCGATCACCTTGATGCAGTTCGACTTCGCCATATTGCCCCGTGCGACTACCACCTTGCGCAAGATCTTCTCTTCTTGCCCCAATCGCATTCCAAATAACGCTGCCTTCACCCTCATCGTGCGTAATTTGTCGTACATTATTATTTTTATCGACTATATAAATTCGCGAATCGCCAACCGATGCATATGCTAATTTCGTCCGCCCTTCATGTTGTACAACTTTTACTAATACCGCCGTCGAGACGCCAGCATTCTCATCGTTCAAAACACGCTCGTCAGCCACATTTAATACATATGCCAAGTTTGCTCCAGATTCCAGAATATAGTTATCGCTAAACTCACGCACGACGTTCTCAACTAACCGCGATGCTGCACGCCCACCCCGCATACCGCCGGCTCCATCAAACACGCCGTACATTTGTTGGTCTGGACGAACAAAATAGCTATCCTCACATCGCTCGTCCGCCCACAAACCTTTACTAATATTTTCTTTCGTGACTTGTCCCTCATACGCCTGCTTGCGCGACGTCTGCCAATAACCAACCTCTCCCGGCTGCCACTCCGCACTTCGCTCTCCTTCAAAGCTTCGATAGGAATCAGAGCGCTGAGGCGCACCTCCGCCATTTCGACGAATTGCCGCCTCTTCCTCTAGGGATTTGATGTTTTGCCAATATTCATCGCGTTTGCCATATACTTTTTGGTAGAAATCTCGCATCGCCCGTTCATATTCCTGTCGTTTCTGCAGACCGCTCCCATCTTCTATGCTGTCCAAAAACGAATTTGCCCTATTATCAAAATCCATCGGCGTTGGATAACTACGCAAGAAGCTCGACAAATCACTTTCGGCTACATTTTGCCAATTACCAAATCCCACTTGCGTCATTTCCGCCAATATACGTTTTTCGTGCTTCGAGTCTAATCCCAGATACACATTTCTCAAACCATTCTCAAGATCGGAAGGGCGCGTAATCCTCTCTAGCAAATTCCTCTTATCGGTGTCCGTAATTAAACCGCTAGCCAACTCGTCTAATACTCTGTTACGCTCTTCTTCACTTACGGCCACATCCGGCATTTTTAAATATGCATCGCTAACGTCATCACCACCATAACGATTGCCTAAAACGGCAATTATTTTACGTTGCTGGCGTGCATTATTATATTTTTCAGCCGTTGCTAAGCTATCGCCACCTACAACCGCAGAATTGGGCGGCACATTCATATTTTCCCAGCCATTCAAATTGGCATTGTCGCCATCTTTGCCTTGTTGTCCCCATCTTTCGAATGACCTCATGCTTAAATATTAGCATAATTCTCATCATGTTATTTTTTAGTGTTAAACTATTAATACTAAGGAGAGGTATGGCACAACTATATTTCAGATATGGGGCAATGGGGTGCGGCAAAACTATGCAACTATTACAGGTTGCATTTAATTACGAAGAACGCGGACAGAAAGTCTGCGTTATTAAACCTGCAACCGACACAAAAAATGGCGCAAAACTACTCACTCGCATCGGCCCAGAAAGAGAAACTGATTTTTGCTTCGATCGACGCATGAACCTTTTTCGCCACATCGCCAATAAATACGCAAATGTCGACTGCGTGTTAGTTGATGAGTCACAATTTCTAACACCCAAGCAAGCCGATCAGCTCATGGAAGTTGTCGTAAAGCTAAACATTCCCGTCATTTGTTTTGGTCTTCGCCTAAACTTCCGCCTCAAAGATGGCGGCTTTGAGGGCTCGACGCGGCTTTTACAAATAGCACATAAAATTGAAGAAATTAAAACCATTTGCGATTGCGGCCGTAAAGCCACACTTAATACGCGTTGGCTAAACGGCAAATTAGTCACTGATGGACCAGATATTCTCATCGACGACGGTACGAATGAGATAAAATACCGCGCCATATGTATGCATTGTTATTATAAATACAAGGAGATGTAATAAATGTTTATTGTCATCGAAGGACAGGATGCTGCCGGCAAAGACGCCCAGGCGGAAAAATTTGCCGACTATTTTCGCGCGCAGGGCAAGAATGTTGCCCATTACGCCGAATCTGGAACCGCATCCAAGAACGACTTTGTCCGTACAATCGCCGAATTGAATTACGGTAGCAAAAACGACATCGATAAGCGCACACGCGCTTTGCTGTACCTCGTGAATCGTTACGAACAATTCAAAAAATACGCCGAACCAGCCCTTGCAAATAATGACATCGTTATTATTACGCGTTATTGGTTCTCTACTTACATTTACGAAGGATACGGTATGGGCGTGAGCCGCACATTAATTAAGCGTCTGCATCGATTAATTATGCCTGAACATTATTTTCAGCCCGACAAAATTGTCATTCTCACCCAATCGGACGAAAACCGCCAAAAGCGCATGGCGTTACAAGGGAAACGCACGCAAGAATTTTTCAAGTCGCAAGACGATATTTTTGGCAAGAAAATTAATAACGCCTATCTCAAAGTAGCCAAGGAATTCAACGCGCCAGTTCTAGACGCCTCGGGCACACCGGACGAAGTATTCGCAAATCTCAAAAAATTATGGAGTATTTAATATGCACGAATCCTGGAAGCCAATCCTACAATCAGAATTCAACCAACCATATTTCAAAGAGCTATCCGCTTTTCTTCACAGTGCTTATACCGCAAAAACCATCTACCCACCCAAGCAACAAGTCTTTTCTGCTTTCGCAAGCGACCTAAATGACATAAAAGTGGTAATTATTGGACAAGATCCCTACCACGGTCCACGCCAAGCAAACGGTCTTGCTTTTTCGGTTCAAGACGGAATCCAATTCCCACCATCGCTACGTAACATCTTCAAAGAAGTTCACGACGACGTTGGTGCTCCAATTCCTAGCTCTGGCGACCTCACACGTTGGGCTAAACAGGGCGTAATGCTACTAAACAACACTCTAACCGTCGAAGCGCATATGGCCGGAAGTCATCGCGGCAAAGGCTGGGAGATTTTTACGGAACACATCATTAGGTACCTAAACGAGAACCGTCCACATCTAGTGTTTATTTTGTGGGGCAGGGATGCGCGCAGCAAAAAGCCGCTCATTGATCAATCGAAGCATTTCATTATCGAATCAGCTCACCCATCACCACTTTCTGCTCATAATGGTTTCTTTGGCTCACGACCATTTAGCC
>JAEETK010000004.1 GCA_016290315.1 Candidatus Saccharimonadota bacterium
GGAAGGAGTTGGTCTGCATTTGGCGGCAAAACATCCCCAGCAAACTGATAGGTCACGGTATGGAATTTTGGATGGTATACATAGGTTACTTCCGTGTCGGCCGTAATGATGCCAGTAGCTTGGCCAATGGTTAATTCCGGAGTATAGCGATTATTAACAATTGGGCTCGCAGTGTAAGTGTCGCCGTCGTCATATTCCGTCACAACATCCGGGGCAAATGCCGTGCCATCTTCGTTGAGATGGTGAACGGTGAGATTATATGTTACGTTTAACGTATTCGTAAAACTGGCCGTACTACCAATATACATATTATCTAGCCAGCCATAGTAAATAGTGTATGAGCCACCCTTTAGCGAATGAACCGTAACCGTGTCGTAATTATCTGACGATACTTCGATGGAGCCGAAGTTATAACTTGCGCCATCTTCATAATTGCTGGAAGAAATAGTAATATCTGGGTCGATGTTTTCATGAATAATGCCATTTAGGGTTGAGAGCTGGCGGTAATCGCGTGTCCATAATACATAATCGCCAGTCTTATTTATCTTTACTAATACAAAATTAGTATTTTCAAACTCTTTCGATTTATTCTTTCCGTTAAGTGAAGTCTGCGCATGATTAACCAAATTCAATTGCGAGGTGGCCGTTACGTTTACAAATTGCGTAACGCTATAGTTTGCCACATCTTCTTGGTATATCTGATAACTATAGCCGGTCGTATAATTAAAGTCATTAATAGTATAGACCCATTTATTTGCATTGTTGGGATCTTGATTTGCGGAAGTTAGCGTGACGGTTTTAAGATTTTCCGTGGAGCCAGAACGACGGACGTGCAAAATAACTTGCGAAGGACGAGTACTCGCACTTTGGTCACTCCAAATTATTTCGATAGGAATTCGAAAATCCGTAGCTGCGAAAACCGCATTAAGTATAGCAATAGAAGCTAATCCCGTGATGGAGATAGCCAAGAATACTAATGTGAGCGTCCTCTTAATGCTGGTTTTCAACGATCTGCTGAAAACCATATAACTCCCAAACAATTAAGGATTCATCAATTACTCACACATTCCACTTGTGTTTTATTGTAGCAAAAGTAAAGCTAAAACAATACAGTATTTTTACATAAAGATAGAAAATGCTATCATATATTAAGTTGAGGTGAGCTATGTTGCTGAAATTATTCTTAGTTGCATTAGTGGCGATGTTTCCACTTGTTGAATTACGCGGCGCAATACCAATTGCGGCAGGTATGAATCTGCCAGTTTTCCTTTCCTTGCTTGCCGCAATGCTCGGAAATATGATTCCTATGCCTTTTATCTTTACCTTTGGGCGCGAGTTGCTAGAGAAAGGGGCGAAAGTAAAATATGAACCCATTCGCAATTTCTGCAAATGGTGCATCAAAAAGGGCAACAATGGTAGCAAAAAACTCCTAGCAAAAACTAAAGATAGTATTTATATTGCCCTACTTCTTTTTGTAGGTATCCCACTTCCTGGAACGGGAGCTTGGACTGGCACTCTGGCGGCAACTTTCTTAAACTTAGACTTTAAGAAATCCATGATAGCGGTGGGTTGCGGCACCCTTCTAGCCGGGCTTATCATGTTAGCGATATCCTTCGGCGTGTTAGACTTGCTGTTCTGACGATAACCAGTTGTTCCTTTTCAGTATCTATAACAATTGTGATATTATTTAAGATAAGTAGTGAGATAATAAGGTGAAAGTGACCAATAAGACTCCAAAAATACTGTCCATAGCCGTGCCCTGCTACAACTCGCAGGAATACATGAAGAAGTGCATCCACTCCTTACTCCCCGCCGGCGACGAAATTGAGATTTTAATTATCGATGACGGCTCAAGTGATGATACGCCAAAAATCGCCGATGATTTTATGCATAAATACCCTGGAATAGTTCGAGCAATTCACCAAAAAAATGGCGGACACGGTGCCGCGGTTAATACTGGCATCCGGAAAGCCACTGGAGCCTATTTTAAAGTGGTCGATAGCGACGACTGGGTTAATCCGGATGCTTTGGCGAAGCTACTTAAAAGTATTAAAGAACTTGAAGAAAACAATACGCCAGTCGATATGATAATTGCAAATTTTATCTACGACAAAGTCGGCGAAAAGCATAAAAAGACTATGCGTTTCAATCGCGTATTCCCCAAAAACACCATTTTTGGTTGGAACGAGATGGGTCATATGACCCAGACTCAATACATGCTAATGCATAATATTTACTTTCAAACGCAACTATTGCGCGACTGTGGGCTCAAGTTGCCTCGACATACTTTTTATGTAGACAATATTTTTGCCTTTCAGCCTTTGTTGTCGGTAGAAAAAATGTATTATGTAGACGTTGATTTATATCACTATTTTATTGGCCGCTCGGACCAGTCCGTAAATGAAGAGATAATGCTCGGAAGAATCGATCAGCAGATTAAGGTAAATAAGATTATGGTCGATATAATGGCAAATCAGGATTTTAGCAACAAGAATCCGCGTCTTCGGAAATATATGATTATATATCTCGATAAGGTAACGACTGCTACATCAGCACTCCTCTCATTAGATGGCTCAAAAGAGGCCGTCCGAAAGAAGAAGGCTTTTTGGCGTTATGTCAAAAGTCATGACGCGAAATTATTTTATAGGCTGCGCAAAACTCCACTAGGCATGGCTACGAACTTACCAGGAAAAAGCGGGCGCATGATTACCAAAGTAGGATACAAGACAGCCCGCAAAATTGTTGGTTTTAACTAATTATTCTTGACTAATGATTTTGCCGCGGTCGAGATGCAGAATGCGTTGATTTTTGCTACCGCGAAACTTTAGCGTAAGATCACGTTGCGATTGAATAAAAGGCCCATCAATGAGCGCGTCGAGCTCTTCGACGAACTTCCAGGCGACAGAATCGCGCGGTATCTGTTCGTAGACGAGACCAGTAAAAGACCAGACGTTCCAGCCAAGTTCTTCTTTGCAGAACTTAGCAATTTCTAGACACGCTTTGGCTTGCAAAAGCGGTTCACCACCGCAAAAAGTAATACCGCTCTGCCCCTTTAGTTTGCGAAGTTCGTCCTTAACTTTTTCGATTTTCACAACTGCACCAACATCTTTTTCGGCCCATGTTTCTGGATTTTGACAACCAGGACAATGTTGGCGACATCCTTGCGTCCACAAAACGGCGCGGAGACCCGGACCGTTCACGATTGAGTCGTGCTCGAGGTCGCCAGAAAGAACGATGCAACCATCTGGCACGTCCATTTGCGGTTCGCAAAGAATATTAGTCTTCATTTTTGTTGTCATAACACTTCCTCATTTAAGCCCAAAATGCCGCGTTTTTGGGCGCGGCAATTGGGGGATTTGCTTTTATTCTTTGCCGAGAGCAGCTTTTAATTCAGCTTTTTCGGCTTCGCGTTTTACCTTAGTGGCCTGATCGTATTGCCCCACCGATACGTTATGTTTCACGCGAGCGGCTTCTTCGGCCTTTTTGCCATCATTCCAACGCTCGAGCGAGCCTACTAGGTAGCCAGTAATGCGGCGGAGGCGCTCAAAGCCAAACTCGCCATCAGTTTCGCGACGACCACAACTTGGGCACACATCGCCTTCAATGATTCCGGAGAAGCCACATACTGGATCGCGGTCGACTGGGTGGTTTACGGAACCATAGCCAATGCCAGCTTCTTTCATATGGCGAATAACCGATTCGAAAGCTTCAATATTGTCTGAAGGATCGCCATCCATCTCAATATAGGTAATGTGACCAGCATTGCAAAGATTATGATACGGAGCTTCAATATCAATCTTATCGAAAGCTGAGATTGGATAATAGACCGGTACATGGAAGGAATTAGTATAGAATTCACGATCGGTCACTCCTTTAATTTTGCCATACTCTTTACGGTCCATGCGAGTGAAGCGTCCAGCAAGACCTTCGGCCGGGGTGGCAAGAAGCGAGTAATTCAAATGGCGCTTTTTGGTCATTTCATCACAGAACTCACGCATATGACCCACGATGTCTAGGCCTATTTCCTGAGCTTCGGCGCTTTCGCCGTGATGCTTACCGATCATTGCAACCAATGTTTCCGCTAGTCCTATGAAGCCAATGGACAAGGTACCATGCTTGATAACGTCGCGAAGCTTATCGTTCGGCTTGAGTTTGTCGCTACCAACCCAGTTGCCCTGCCCCATTAGGAATGGGAAGTTTTTAACCTTTTGGTTGCCCTGGAATTCGAAGCGTTGGTAAAGCTGATCAGCACAGAGTTGAAGCTTTTCGTCTAGCTCTTTGTAGAAACCATCCCAATCTGCTTCTTCGCGCTCGCCTAGGCAAATGCCATGCTTGATACCAATGCGCACGAGATTTAGCGACGTAAAGGAAAGGTTGCCGCGACCAGAAACGTGGCCATCAGTCTCAGGGAAGCAAGAGCCAAATACGCGCGTGCGGCAGCCCATAGTCGCAATCTCGGTGTCTGGATCACCTGGCTTGTAGTACTGAAGATTAAATGGCGCGTCAATGAAGGTAAAGTTCGGGAAAAGACGCTTAGCAGAGACTTCCATCGCGCGCTTGAAGAGATCGTAATTTGGATCCTCCGGATTGTAGTTGACGCCTTCCTTAACTTTGAAGATAGAAATTGGGAAAATTGGCGTTTCATGATGGCCGAGACCATTCATAGTGGCCTCTAGTAGCATCTTGGAGACTAGGCGACCTTCTGGGCTAGTGTCGGTGCCGAAATTAATTGAAGTAAATGGTACCTGTGCACCAGCGCGACTATGCATAGTGTTAAGGTTATGAACGAAGCCTTCCATAGCTTGTAGAGTTTGATGCTCGGTATCTTTGTGGGCGTCTTCGATGACTTTTTCTGGAACTTTAAGCTTTTTGAGTTTCTTGTCGTCGCCAAGGGTGATAGTGTCTTTAATTTCAATAATTAAGTTCTTGCCGGTGAAATCGTTATATTTTTCAAGGTTAGCTTTGAGACTTTTGCGGAACGTTTTATTGACGCTCGGCGCCAAAGCGTAGTCAAAGTTCGGGATTGACTGCCCGCCGTGCTGCTCGTTTTGGTTCGCCTGAAGAATGATTGCAGCTAATGCGGCGGCTGTACCGATAGATTGCGGCGTACGAAGGTAGCCATGGCCAGTATTAAAGCCGCGTTCGAAGAACTTTAGAGGGTCAGTTTGGCAACAAGTCAATGTTCCAGTCGCCATGAAGTCTAGGTCGTGAATATGAATATCACCATTGTCGTGGGCGGCGGCAAATTCCGGCTTAAGAAGTAGCAATTTTGCATATTCCTTTGAGCCTTCAGAGCCAAAGCGAAGCATTTTACCCATTGCGCAGTCGCCATCGATGTTGCCATTCTCGCGCTTTACGGATGAGTCTTCGGAGGAATCAATGACCGAAATGACGCCATAAGTTTGCATAAGCTTGCTTTTTGCGGCGCGAATTCTTGTTCGCTCAGCACGATATTCGATATAGGCCTTTGCGGTGCGCTTAAAGGCCGATTCCATCAAGACTCTTTCGACAATATCCTGGATTTGTTCAACCGTTGGGATACGGCTTTTGATTTCTTCTTGCGCTACGCGAAGAACTTTTTCGGCAATATTCTGAGCACGATCATGGCCAAATTCGCCAGTAGCGCTGCCTGCTTTTGCGATAGCTTCTGTAATTTTTTCTGGTTTGAAAGCGGCCACCTTTCCGTCGCGCTTTCGGATTGATTTGAACATTTTTACCTCCGTAGTTCTGAATCAATTGTGAATTTTGTCTGTCCCGAAACACCATATTTAGTGTTTGTTGAGATAATGGTAACGCTATATGTAGTGTTTTTGCAATAGAGAATGTAAATAATACAACGCTAACAGATTCATTTTTTGTCGCCTACACGCTATATATAGTGTTTCGCAAGCAGAATGGGACGCTATTTTTGGTTATTTTTACAACATTTCACTAATAAGAACGGGAATATACCGCTATTATGCGCCCCGTGATATACTATCTATATGAAAAGGCAAGCTGACTACATGGTTGAAATTGGAGCAATTATTGCAACTGCTCGTACTCGCCAAAATATGACTCAGGCTGAATTGGCCGAGAAAATCGGAACAAGCCAGTCTGCGATTAATAGAATTGAGCATGGAAAACAGAACGCCTCACTTGAAATAATTAGCAAAATTAGCCATGCCCTGCGCACACAAATCGTTACCGTCAACGATACCGCTTCAAAAAGCTATCAAATAAACGGCGGCAAGGAATTGCATGGTTCAATCGAGATAAACACATCTAAGAATGCTGCCGTAGGGTTGCTCTGCGCAGCGCTTTTGAATGAGCAGAAGACGACTCTAGTTCATTTAGCCCACATCGAGGAGGTTTATCGTATCATAGAGGTGCTCGAGTCAATTGGGGTGCGAACGGAATGGATAAACAATGGGCGCGACTTAGAGATAATTCCACCAAAAAAGCTTGACCTAGGAAATCTTGACATAGAGGCCGCGCGACGCACTCGTACTGTAATTATGTTTATGGGGCCACTATTGCACCGTTTTAAGGAATTTCGCTTGCCGTACGCCGGGGGCTGCTCTCTCGGCTCTAGGACTGTTGAGCCGCATTTACATGCTTTAAAGAATTTTGGGCTAGACGTCGACGCTAAAGTTAACCCTGGTTTTTATGAAGCTACTGTTCGCAATATAAAAATTGAAGACAAGAAAATCGTACTAACGGAGCGCGGCGATACGGTTACCGAAAACGCCGTCATGGCGGCTGCATTATACCCTGGCAAAACTACCATTGTAGGAGCTAGCCCAAACTATATGGTCCAGGACGTATGCTTCTTCCTACAAAAGTTAGGCATACAAATTGATGGCGTCGGCACAACAAACCTTACAATACACGGCGTAAAGAAAATTAGTAAACAAATAGACTATGCGCCCGGCGAAGATCCAATCGAAGCGATGAGTTTCATTGCGGCGGGAATTGCAACTAAGTCTGAAATAGAGATTAAGCGAGTGCCAATTGAGTTCCTAGAGATTGAATTGGAAGTATTGCGTAGCATGGGCCAGAAAATGCGTATTAGTGATGAATACTTGGCTGAAAACGGAAGGACGCGTCTAGTCGACGTAAAGCTAAAGAAGTCCAACCTTAAAGCGCCAATAGACAAAATTCATCCAATGCCATTCCCAGGCTTGAATATTGATAGCTTGCCATTTTTCTCTTTAATTGCCGCAACGGCAGAAGGTAGGACATTAATACATGACTGGGTGTTCGAAAACCGCGCGATTTATTCAACAGAATTGTCTAACCTAAATGCAAAAGTTGAGCTTTTAGATGCACATCGTATCTTCGTGAATGGTCCAACCAATTGGCGCCCTGCAGAAATGATGGCTCCGCCAGCGCTTCGCCCTGCGGTAGTAATTATGTTAGCAATGCTTGCCGCACCTGGCACTTCAATTTTACGCAACGTATATTCAATTGCGCGTGGCTACGAGGATTTCGCGAATCGTTTGCGCAAGTTGGGCGCAAATATAGAGCCGCTGTCTGACATCTAGTTTGTTAGTTCCCTGTTATCTGTTATAATTACCGTATGGCTATTACTAGAAAAGATGTCTTGCATTTGGCAGAATTGTCAAATCTGCGTCTAAGCGAAGATCAGATTGAGCCACTGATAAAAGATCTCGACAATATCGTCGGTTATATTTCTCAGCTCGACGAGTTGGATACCGATGGTGTCGAGCCTACTTATCAGTGTTTCGACATGCAGAATGTTTGGCGCGAAGACGTAATTGAAGAATTTGAGGCAAGTCGCGAAGACTTGCTAAACCTTACGGTCGAAAGTGAAGATCATCAGATAAAGGTGCCGAAAGTATTATGATTATTGCAGACAAAAATACTAAAGCCGTAGACTTAGTCCGCGCGGCGCTTGACAAAGCAAAAGAATACGAGGACTATCATTGTTTCATTTCAATGAACGAAGCGCGCGCACTAGACCGTGCACGCGAAATCGATGAAAGAATCGCAAAAGGCGAGAAAGTCGGCCGTTTAGCGGGGGTACCGTATGCAATTAAGGACAACTACTTAAGTCCAGAAGGTGTTACAACGGCCGCTTCGCGTATGCTTGATAATTTCCCTTCACCAATCACCGCGACTGCGGTCGCAAAGCTTGAGGCAGAAGGCGCAATCATGATTGGTCGCGCCAACCTTGACTCCTACGCGCATGGCTCTAGCACGGAGAACTCATATTTTGGACCAACACTTAATGCTCACGACAAGGAGCGCGTTGCGGGAGGATCTAGTGGTGGATCGGCGGCGGCGGTCGCTTTAGGCATCGTCCCATTCGCACTAGGATCGGATACCGGTGGATCAATTCGCCAGCCAGCTAGCTATAACGGTGTTTGGGGCATGAAACCAACCTATGGAACCGTAAGTCGCTACGGCGTGGTCGCAATGGCCTCCTCTCTCGATACAATGGGATGCATCGCAAATAGTGCCGAAGATGTTGATCTCGTTATGGGGATTATTGCTGGCAAGGACTCAAAAGATTCCACTACTCTAGACGACTTTTGGAATCGCGACCTCGATGACGCAAAACCAAAGAAGAAAAAGATTGGCATTATTAAAGATTTCTTGAAAGATGGCGTTGACCCAGAAGTTAGCAAAACCGTCTTGAGCTATGCCGATAAAATGAAAAAGGCTGGTTACGAAGTCGAAGAAATCAGTATGCCTATTATGAAATATGGCCTAGCGATTTATTACATTATTCAACCGGCCGAGGTAGCGTCAAACCTAAGTCGCTATGACGGTATCCGCTACGGGCATCGCGCTGCCGAAATAACTGATTTGGATAGTATTTATGGTAAAACGCGTGACGAAGGTTTTATGCCAGAAAATAAACGTCGCATTATGGTCGGGAACTTCGTGCTCAGCTCTGGTTTCTTTGATGCTTATTATTTGAAGGCACAAAAAGCGCGTACACTGTTAATTAATGCATATAATGAAGCATTCGAAAAATATGATGCTCTTCTCTGTGCGGTAGCACCAGCTCCAGCGTTCAAGCTTGGCGAAAAAACTGATGACCCACTACAGATGTATATGGAAGACATGATGAGCGTCTTGGCAAACCTCGCGGGATTACCAGCTGTAGCAATACCGGCAGGCGAATCGAAGTCCGGCTTACCTATTGGAGTGCAGTTAATTGGCCCGCGCAAGAGCGACCAAGTTCTACTCAATATCGCTAAAAACGTAGAGGAGAATGCTCAATGAACGATGGCTCGCCGATAGTATTTTTAGTAGCCATATTAGTTGTTGGTTTTCTGCTTCTTCTTGCGATATCGATGACCAAAAAAAGGGCACATGCTTTTGATAAGGAAAATTATCAGATTGATTTGATGCGAATAGAGAACTCTCTGCAGCAAGGCAATGATGCAACTTATGCGATGGCAATTATCGAAGGAGACAAGTTACTCGACAAGGCACTCTGCGAGATGGGCGTACAGGGGCGTACGATGGGGGATCGTCTGAAAAAAATAGGAAAAGAGAGATTAACTCAGTTAAACGCAGTTTGGCATGCGCATAAGTTGCGTAACCAAATTGCGCACGAAAGTGATTTTCATCCTGAGTATCGCCAAGCGCAGCATGCCCTAGCGACCTACCGACAGGCTTTAAAAGATTTGGGAGCAATATAGATGAGTAAAAATGATTATAAGATGACAATCGGCATTGAGTGCCACGTGCAACTCAATACAAAAACCAAATTGTTCAGCGCCGTAGACAATGACGCGGTCGACAAAGAGCCAAATTCCTGCGTAAGCCCTATTGATTACGCTCTACCCGGCATGTTGCCGGTATTGAATAAAGCGGCAGTCGAAAAAGCGGTGCGCGCCGGGCTGGCAATGAACTGCAAAATCAACCTCGTCAGCCGCTTCGACCGTAAACATTATTACTATCCTGACCTACCAAAGGGTTACCAAATTTCACAGATGTACCAGCCAATAATAGGTGCTGGAGAAATACATTTGCCAGATGGCTCGACCGTAAAAATCGAACACGCCCATATGGAAGAAGATGCCGGTAAATTGACGCACTTTGATGGATATTCGCTTGTCGATTTGAACCGCGCCGGCACACCTTTAATTGAAATCGTATCGATGCCAGACATTCATTCCGCCGCACAGGCACGCGCTTATTGTGAAGAGTTGCATCGCTTAATGATGTATGCCGAAGTAACAAATGGCGATTTATATCAAGGCAATATGCGTTTTGACGTAAACATCTCCTGCTCTAAAACCGACAAACTCGGCACGCGTGCAGAGATTAAGAACCTCAACTCTTTCCGCAGCGTAGAGCATGCAATCGAATATGAATTTGAGCGCCAGACTAAACTGCTAGATAAAGGCGAAAAGGTTGTTCAAGAGACGCGTGGCTGGAATGATGCAACCGGCAAAACCACCTCACAGCGAAGCAAAGAGGAAGCCCAAGATTATCGCTATATGCCTGAACCAGATGTCCCGCCAGTTGTCCTAGAACAGAGCTATGTTGATAAAGTTGAGGCGAACATGCCGATGATGCCAGACGAGTATCGCTCGAAGTTTGGCGTACTTAATCTTGATGATAGCGAACGAGAAGCGATTTTGAATTATCCAATTCTAGCGAAGCGCTTGAATGAAGTGCTAGACAAAGGCGGCGTACAACTTGCTCCGCGTGTAGCACACTGGTTCTCTGGCGTATTGCTCGCAGAAGAAAACCTTGATAAGGATTTCACGCTTGCAACCGCTAACGAATTGACCGAGTTGTCCGAGATGGTCGAGAAAAAGGAGCTTTCGTCGACTGGCGCAAAGGCTATATTGATGGAGATGTACGATAGAAAGAATACTCAAAAGACCCCACATCAACTCGCGAAAGAAATGAATCTATTGCAGGAAAACGATGAAGACGCGCTAGGGGCGATTATTGATGAAGTATTGACTGCGCCAGAATGCGCCAAGGCGGCTGAAGACGTTCGTAATGGTGAAATGAAAGCAATTGGATTCCTAGTTGGGCAAGTAATGAAGAAATCGAAAGGAAAAGCCAACCCAGCTACCGTTAACGAATTAATCAAAAAGAAATTGTCATAGAGCCAGAAAGGAGTAACTAAAATGGCATATAAAACACCAACCAAAGCAGTAATTACCGATGCGGGTTTTGCGAGTCGCTTTTTACCAATTACTAAGACTATTCCAAAAGCAATGATTCCACTTGGCCCAAAGCCTATCATGCAATATGTCGTTGAAGAGTGCGTTGCGGGCGGAATTAAGGATATTATCATTGTGGCGACACATGAAGGTAAGCCGATTTATGAAGATTACTTCACAAACCCTTGTGAAAAGATTTATAAGCAACTAGAGTCGCAGAACAAGCTTGACCGCTTCGAGTCTGTGCGCGAAGTGCTTTCTATTGCGAATATCACGGTTATCGAACAGGATCCAAGTTTTCCTTACGGTAATGGATCACCAATTGCCTCCGCAAAACCATACCTAAACGACGATGAGGCCTTCTTGGCGCTCTATAGTGACGATCTCATTTTCGGCAAGGGTGATGTAGAGACATTGGTTGAAGCATATAAAAAGAATCCGGAAGCAAAAGCAATTATTGCGGCTCAGGAAATGCCAGAAGAAGTTTGGTGCAAATACGGCATGATCGCCATGAAGAACAAGAAGAAGCAGACTCTTAGCCACATTGTCGAGAAGCCAGCTACGCCAGACCTCTCACCTTCAAACCTAACTTCATATGGTCGCTACCTGTTGACTCCTGAAGTTTTCGCACATTTAGTGCCAAAGAATACTGGGCTAGACGATGAGCTTTGGACTGTCGATGCCATTACTAAGCTTGCCAAGTCTGGCGATGTACTAGTCGTAAAGAGCAAGGGTAAATGGCTCACTACTGGTGATCCGAAAAACTACTACAAAGCTTACGAAGAATTTAATAAAATGGAGATATAAAATATGGAAACTCCCGCTTGGATACTAGTATTTATTCTTTCAGGGATGCTCTTTCTATTCTTATTATTATTCATTATCTTATTAATAAAACTAATAGGCGTCACGAAAGAGGCGAAAAAGATAATGATACAAGGTCAAGGTATTGCTGAAAAGGCCGACGATATTGCCGGCAACGTACGCGATATGACGACCGTGGGTGGTTTAGTTAGATACTTCGTTGACAACTATACTGGCGAGGGCGTCAGGAAGAAGAAGGCGAAGAAAGCGAAAATCGTAAATAACGAGGAGGAAAAAGGAGATGAGCAACGAAAATAAGAAGTGCGGGAGTGGCAAGTTCTTTATCGGAGCTGCGCTCGGAGCAATTGCGGGAGCAGTGGCTGGTATTGTAATGGCGCCAAAAAGCGGCGAAGAAACCCGTAAAGACATTAAAGAGCTCGGCGACAAGGCCGTCAAAGAAGGCAAAGAGGCCGGAAGTAAACTTATTGAAAAGTTTAAGAAGCCAAGCGAGTCCGACGAGGATGAAGTCGAGGGGGAAGTCGATGGCGAAGACGAGGAGTTGGACGAAGAAGAAGTTATAGTAGAGTCCGACGAGGATGAAGTCGAGGAAGAAGCTCCAAAGGCTAAAAAGAAAATAATTAAAAAGAATCCTACAAAGAAGTCTGAATAATTAAAAAATACCCCACACTCGTGGGGTATTTTTATTGGCGCTTAATATTTTTGAAGAGTGTGTCGTTGATTTTTTGTATAACCGGCTTTACTTCTTCAATACGCAAGGCTGAACAAATTACTAAATAGAAAATTCCAGTAACAGCAGTAATGGCAAGGAACTTCGGGAAGGTTGCAAGGAAGGAATTATCTACGGCGCGAAGTGGCAATAATTTAGTCATAAGGTAAGCGATTAGGCCAGTAAGGGTGGAGGCTAATATGATCTTACCAACTACAATCCAAAAATCTACATCAAATAACTTGCGTTCCATATCGCGATTTTGGCAAATTGCTAGTACGCCAACTTCAAATATCGCACTAACAGAAGCTGCATATGCAAGACCTTCTGGGCCAAAATCCAGCACGCTTAAACTAACCGCAAAAATAACCTGCACGACAAAAGCTAAGATCGAGATTACCAACGGCGTACGCGTATTTTGGCGAGCATAATAACCGCGCGCTACGATATGGTATAACGATTGACAAAAGATTGAGATGACAAAAGCTGCAAGAACGCTAGCGATTTTTGGATCACCACCATTCTTTATGAAGTTCACAACATAGCCGCGTATAAAGAAAGCCACGATAGCTACTGGTAACGATATCCAAATGATCGTTCGGTACGCAGAACGGAGCGTGTCTCGATATTGCTCTTCTTGCTTTAGGCCAGCCTCTTCGCTAAGTTTCGGGAAGAACGCCGTAGAAATTGCGACGCCAATTAAATTAATCGGCATAGAGTGCAATGACGAGGCCTGCTGAAATGCACGAATAGACTGCTCGCCCATGCGCGATGCAAGATTAGTATTCATAATACTAGTGACGTAGTCTATTCCCTGGTCAACCGAACGAAGTGGTAAGACTTTAAGAATAGAACGAAAACCTTGGTTTTTCCAATGAATTTTGAATTCATATTCGAATCCAAGACCAACTAAACCAATGACGCTTGTGACTAACTGCAAGATAGCGCCCAACACTACACCGAGAGCCACCCCCATGATACCGCCTTCGAATAGTTGAATGCCAAAAATATTAATTCCATTCGTGAATACCAGAATGCCGATTATAATTCCGACATTATAAAGCGCTGGCGCAATAGCATAGAATACAAAACGCCCAACGGCCTGCTGCATACTCGATAACACCGTAGCAATCGCGAAGAGAAACGGATTAATCGCAATAACTCGCATCATATTAATAGCCAACGCCATTGCAGACTCATTTAGGCCTGGCGCGACTACATAACGTACTAATGGATCCGCAAAGATCATAATAAAGATTGATGCTACTAAACAAAGAATCGCCAAAAAATTTAAAATGCTACCACTAAGCTCCCAGGCGGATTTTTTATTCCCCGCTACCAAGCGCTGATTAAAGACAGGGATAAAAGTCACTGCAAGCGCGCCGGACGTAATAATGAAGAATAGAAAATCAGGAACCGTAAAGGCCGCAGTGTAGGCATCGAGGCCTGCTGGATAAGTGTCGTAATACATAGAATTTAGCCAGCGATCACGAAATATGCCGAGCAATGCCGAGATAAGCGTAGAGCTGGCTATAACAATAGCGGCGGTTTTTACCGATAGCTTAGTATTTACTAAAGACACGACCGATCGAAAATGGTTTTTGCGCTCTTTCATACTTTTTTCAATCGTGCAATTTTGCACTTTCTGGCATCGTTGTACCTTTCAGAATTTCGGAAACTTCCCCCTCTTCAAGCGTTTCTTTTTCAAGAAGTGCAGTTGCAAGTTCATCGAGATACTTCTTATTCGCTTTCAAGACAGCCTCTGCACGTTGGCCAGCTTCTTTATTAAGAGCCTCTATTTCAGCATCAATTATTTCAGACGTTTTTTCAGAGTAGTTCTTTGCACGATCGCCAAAGAAGTTGACTTCCTCAGTATTAAATACTTGATCACGCAATCTAGAGCCCATGCCCTCTTGCGAGACCATCTCGCGAGACAGCTCGGCGACATGTTGCAAGTCTGAACTCGCGCCAGTAGTGATGCCGTCTTTGCCGAGAATCATGCGTTCCGCTACACGCCCGCCCATAGCGCGCGCAAGCACGTCCTTGAGCTCGTAAATGTTCTTGTAACTACGGTCTTCAGGAGGAAGGAACCAGGTTACGCCACCAGTACGTCCGCGCGGAATAATCGTAACCTTATGGACAGGATCAGAATCTGGCAATACGTGGCCAACAATAGCATGACCAGCCTCATGATAGGCCGTGATGCGACGCTCTTGGTCATTCATGACTTTCGACTTTCGCTCCGGTCCGATAGCTACACGCTCAAAGGCTTCGGTTATGTCGGCATTGGTGATTTCCTTATGATTTAAGCGGGCAGCCGTGATTGCGGCCTCATTAGCAATGTTTGCTAAGTCTGCCCCAGAACTCCCAGCCGTCTTAGCGGCTAGAGCGTCAATATTCACGTCTTCCGCAACTGGCTTATTTTTGAAATGGACTTTAAGAATCTCAACGCGGTCTTTACGCTCTGGTAAAGTAACATTCACGTGCCGGTCAAAGCGACCTGGACGTAGGAGTGCTTTGTCTAGCATATCGACTCGGTTAGTGGCGGCGATTACAATTACGCCCGTGTCATTATCGAAACCATCCATTTCGACTAGGATTTGATTGAGCGTCTGCTCATCTTCGCGCCCTGCACCACCGCGAGCATCGCGCTTGTGGGCTACCGCGTCAATCTCATCGATGAAAATGATACTAGGGGAATTCTTTTTAGCTTTGCCAAATAAGTCTCGTACACGAGAAGCGCCAACGCCGACAAACATTTCCGCAAATTCAGAGCCAGAAATTGAGAAGAAGGGGACGCCCGCTTCACCCGCAACAGCGCGCGCCATGAGGGTTTTGCCCGTACCAGGCTCACCGGCAAGAAGTACGCCGCGCGGAATTTTAGCGCCAAGGCGCTCATACTTTTTAGGATTTTTAAGAAAATCGACAATTTCAGATAAATCTTGCTTAGCCGCCTCATTGCCCGCTACGTCATCGAAAGTCACTTTCTTTTTTTCATTGCCATACAAGCGCGCTTTAGCTTTACCGAAGCCCATAGATTGATTATTCATGTTTTGCGCTTGGCGCATCATGTAAATGAGAAAACCGACAATAATAATTATTGGCAGCACAATAAGTGCAATATCGAGTACCATGCCAAGGGCGTCGACGTTTTCTTTAATGTCGATCGCAACTTTGCCCTCTTCTATAACTTCCGCAAAACCTTGCTCTTGAAGAGTGCCGGAGCCGTCTTTACGAGACGTGAGATTCTTAGGTAGGTCAGAGCCGTCTTTAGTCGTGACATTAAGCTCATTCCCCTTCACTTCAATCTTTTCAAGTTTACCATCTTTGGCGTAACTGAGAATTTCCGTCAGAGTACGCTCTTCGGTTTTGAGAGCCGCGTTCGGATTTAAACTATTGACTACGGCCATGCCGATGACGATTATAATCATCCAAAACATGAATAGGCGAATAGTATTGAGAAATTTGTTTGGTTTTTTCTGAGGGCGTTTTCCTTGTACGCTCTTTTTGTATTCCGACATTAAAACTCCTAAATTAACGTGCGACCACACTCGCACTTATCATCTATTAATTATAGCAAAGAACACGCCCTTTCAACATACTTGGGAAATAAAACACGAATCAAAAAAAGCCTTGCGGCTTCTTACTTGTGGTCGGGGTTAGCAGGCTCGAACTGCTGACCTCGCGCTCCCAAAGCGCGCGCGCTACCAACTGCGCCAAACCCCGGTCAAGAGCAATTATATCATAATTGTGGTAAAATTGAAACATGAAAGAATTCCTTATAAAACGCAAACGCGTCTTTCTGATTTTGACGCCGGCCTTTTTGGGCGTATTGTATATGGCATTATGTATATTTAACCTGCGCCAGTCTATTTGGTTCGATGAATCATTCAGCTCATATCTAACACGTTTTGATTTTGGGAAGATTTGGAGCCTTACGGCAGCAGATGTTCATCCGCCACTATATTATTTTCTGCTAAAGATTTGGGCGCATACGTTTGGCCATGTTGATTTTGCGATGCGCATGATGTCGACAGTCTTTGGTGCAGTAGCAATTCTATTCGCTTTCTTGTGGCTAAAATATAAATATGGTCTCAAGGCGGCGATGGCGGCTAGCTTCTTATTGAGCATCTCACCAGTCTTCGTCCGATATGGACAAGAAATGCGGATGTATACTATGGTTCTAGCAATAGTGTTTGCAGCAACATACTTCTTACAACTTGCCATCGATAACGGCAAGAAGATTTGGTGGATTATTTATGCAGTTTTGGTTGCGGCAGGTATGTGGACGCACTATTTTGCGGCTTTTGCTTGGTGCGCACATCTAGTCTATTTACTCATTACATATGGAGTAAAAGGCTTCTTTAGGTATAAAATATGGGCGCCATACTTATTAGCGGTCGTGCTATTTTTACCGTGGATACCTAGCCTAGTTGCGCAGGTTGGAAACGTCGAATCGAACGGATTTTGGATTGGGCCCGTGAGTGTGTCAGTGATGGCAAATTATTTTGCGGAAGGTCTATTCTACATGAAGGCCGAAGAAATTCAAAACTGGCTACTCGTACTCGCTACAGCCACTGTGATTGTTGTTCTATTTTTAGCAGTACGCTATCGTAAAACGTTTAATATGCTGTTATCTTTAGCGCTCGTGCCATTAGTATTGCTGGTGCTGCTATCTCTACCTCCGCTCAACCCGGTTTTCATTCCGCGATACATAATGTACGCAATGCTAGCGATTCCGCTGATTGCTGGAGTTGGATTGGTCATGTTGATAAATGAGCTATCGATGAAAAAGCGAAAGAAGTTGCATTTATTGCAAAATTCAACATTAATCGGTTTTTCATTTATGGCAATTTTAGTCTCTAGCTCAATCATTGGAATTGCAACCGTATATGCAAAAGGAAACTATAATATATATACGGATACAAAGTCCGCCAGCAAAGATCTTTACAATGCAATAATCGACCTAGATAACGGCGAAGGATTGCCTACAATAGTAAACTCTGCTTGGCTATACTATGATTTGTCCGCCTATACTTCCGAAGAAAACCCGATTCTTTTCATTAATGAGCAGACGGATTATCGCTACGGTTCAATGGAGCCGCTGAAGCAAAGTTATTTTGGGCGAATTGATAATTTAGATAAATGGCTAGAAGAACATGAATCTTTTTGGTATGTAGGTGCCGCTCCTGAAGAAGGCTCCGAGGAGCCATACTTGGTCTTTCCACGTGATGGTTGGCGAGTAGCGGAGGTTTCGTCGATGAAGTTTAATAATTATAGCGACGAATACCAAATCTTGAAAATTACCAGAGATGAGGTTTATAATAACGACTAGAGTCGGGGCGTGGCGCAGTTGGTAGCGCGCGCGGTTCGGGACTGCGAGGTCGCCTGTTCGAGTCAGGTCGCCCCGACCAGGAAATGTATTTATATCAAAAAGAGACTACGCGCGTAGTCTCTTTTTGAAGTAGCAAGCTTGCTACATGCCCGGAATTTTAAAGGCGCTTGGGTCGGCAGGATAGACTTGGTCTGGCATTACACCAATACTACGGGCGGCAACATTGTTTTGTGCAGCACCACTAGGATTACCAGCAGCCTGCTCGTCTACGGCCGGCATAGAAGTAATCGGGGCAGCTAGATTCGCCGAATCGTCAGCAGTACCGCCACCTAATTCATTTTGAATTTGATTGGCATATTCTTGCGCGCTTGGCATCGGCGCATCAGCAGCATCTAGCGGAGCGGCATTTAGATCAAATGGGGCTGGCGGTGGCGGTAATATAGAATCCGCATTTGGCATCGGAAGAGGATCAACATATTCATTATTCACCGTTTCCTCCGAAACTGGTGGCTCTTTAACCGCCGATTCTTCGTCGTTTGCAGGTCCATCTTGTTTGGCAGGCTCGTCTGACGATAGTATGCCATTTGGTATTGGGGCAACTAATGGTTCACCCTCATCGAGAGTGGCAGAAATTGGCGCAGGTGGCAATGATTCCTTCGACAGTTCCGTCTCCATCAACGAGGCGTAGTCTTTAGGTGTCTCCGGTGGTTCAAGTGCTTCACCTGGCGGTGTTATATTTTTCTTAGTATGAGTAGATTGAAGCTCTGCCATCACAGATTCATCAACAGCTCCAGACATCTTTGGTTCCGAGACTAGCTGTTCGAGCTCGGCGGTAGCCTTAGCTTGCTCTTCTGGGGTTACTATTGGCGCGTCTGCGGCGAGCGTAATTTGTGGCTCTGGCTCTGCTGGTGCTATTGGAGTAATTGGAGGTTCTACGGATTGTTCGGCTGGCTCCGGTTCGGGTTCTGGCTGTGGGGCTGGGGCTGGAATTGGCATTTCTACTGGTTCTGGAATTGGCTCTGGCGACGGTTTAGTCGGCGAGGTCACGGGCTCTAAATCGGGAATCTGAGAATCTATTGGCGCCGGTTCTATGTCGACGGATTTACCATCTTCTGGTTCTGGTTCAGAGTCGGCCCTCACTGGCTCTTCAGCGACTTCTTCTGCTACAGGAGCCGGTTCCTCAATAGATTCCTGTTCTTTTTCAACCTCTTCTTTTTCAACCTCTTCTTTTGATTCCGCCTTAGTTCGTAATTCAGCTTTAACCTTTGGCGCGGCTTCATTTTTTGGTATAGCTTTAACTTTCGGCACAGGTTGCTCGATTTCTGCCGGCTTATCTACTGGTTCTTCATGTTTTATGCTGAAGTTAGTTGGATCAGCAGGCTCGGCCGGCTCTTCTTTCGTAGCGTCCTCGCTCGTTTGATCAGATGAATCCGCCTCTTCCTTCGCATCCTCCGACGCGTCCACGACATCCGTAGTTAGAATATCAACAGGAATACTTGACGAAATCAGCTGCTGGTCGGCACCGGCCATCATTAGTTTGCTAGCAGTAGTCATTGTATCTGGCGACGTGCGCTCGTTCGAGAAACGATTCGTAGCTGCAACAATACCAGCCAATAATGCAGTGGCGGTGGATTTATCTATGATATCTTTGTCTTTTTCTTTAATTTCTTGCGAAAGACTAAATATCATTTCAGATACGGATGATGCGGCCGGATCACCCCATTCTATATCGCCAAATTTTCCAGGCACATTCGCAGAGATATTAATAGAACTGGCATCGTGCATAATTCGACCATACTCAGTCAAAGCCGAATCTAAATCATCAGAACTTGCCACATTTAAGGCTATAACAAGGTCAACATTATAGTCGCCATGGCTAAACTCCATATCTTTTTCGTCAATCGTGGTCTTATATGGAGTAATAAATACCTTTACATAATCGCCATCAATCTTATATCGTAAATGGTCAGCCTTCTCTTTATCTAGGGCGATAATAAAATCTTGTAAGCTATTGGTATTTGTCTCAAAAGTTTTTTCTGGCTCAAGGAACTCTATCGCATTCGGCACGGAACCTGAAAAGATTGCAGTCGCATGCTTCCCGATTTTATCTAATATGAACGTAAGTCCAAGGGCGGCGGACAATTCGTCGACACTCGGATCCTTGGAGAGAGCAACTAGCACATTATCACTCGTACGGATACGTTCCGCCACTTGAGATATGATGCTACCGCTCGCTTTTGGCTGAGTATTAGTATTTGGCATTTTTATTTTTTCTGTTTATTTTTGACCTTTATCAGATTCAGTTTAGCATAAACTTTTTCTAATTGCAAGTATTAAATCATATCTACACTTTACAATTTGCAAATTTTAGAATATAATATACATTAATTGAAATAATAATTTTAAGGAAAAAGAATTAAATGCCGATTATCAAATCCGCGAAGAAGGCTGCGCGCCAAGCTGTTAAGCGTCGCAACAACAATCAAGCGACCAAAAAGGTTATCCGTAATGCATTGAAGGATTTCCGCAATAAACCAACCGCCGAAAAAATGGCAGTCGTCCAATCAGAGTATGACAAAGCCGTTAAAAAAGGCTTGATGAAGAAAAATACTGCTAGCCGTCGCAAGGCAAACCTTGCAAAATGGGCAAAAGAGCACAATGTAAAGATAGCTGCCAGCAAAAAGGCTACCGCGCCAAAAGCAGAGACAAAAGTAGCCGAAAAACCAGTCGCTAAGACTACTACCAAGAAAACTGTCGCAAAAAAGGCTCCAGCCAAAAAAGCAACCGCAAAGAAAACTACTACAAAGAAAGCGGCCGAAAAATAAAAATACTTAAGCCTTAAAAATCTCCGTCTTATTGACGGAGATTTTTTATCCTGCAATTGTATCGTGTTCCGATGACTCGAGTAATTCGCCGTAGCTTTGCTCGATTGGCTTACCTTTCACCTTTAGAACTCGGAAAGTTTCAACTAAGTCATCAAATGCTTCTTCTGGATCATCGCTGTCACTGAGGTTCGATTCTATGCGACCATAATAACCTGGCAGCCCGTCAATTTTGTCAATATACATACTAATAGTGTCACCCATATTTAGCTCTTCCCTACGGCGGCTAACTTCGTACTTGAGCTCATATCCTAGCTGATAAACGATATGGGCGGCTTCCGTATAATCTTTTACTACCGTAGAATTAACGATATCTAGGTGCTTATCTTCGAAATGACGGCGCAATACAAGCGCATAAATAGTTTTGTCTGGCGCTTTTACGATAGTTCTCAGCGATAGGCGTGGCATAGACTTGTCACGAGCGTAGTTTTTCGGAACAAAAACACGATCGTGCTGCCAATACGCTTCCGAAAACTTAAAATTTATTTCCTCAAGCGTCTGTATAAAGTCGGCACGGCTCTGCAGCTTCATTTTTACGATAGATTTTTTCATAGAGTTGCTCCTTCGCGGGCTTTGTTTGCCCATTCGTCTGCGCTTTCATTTCCTTTTGTCCCGACATGACCACGCGTCCATTCTAGGACTACGTCGGGATTGTCAAGATATAAAGCATATAGTTCTTGAACGAGCTCGAGATTTTTAATCTCGCCTGTTTTCTTTTTCCACCCGTTTTTCTGCCAGTTGGGCGCCCATTTTGTAACTACATTAACCCAAAACTCGCTATCGGTTGATATAGTGTCGCCTGGTTTGGCAATTTTATAGGCAGCGATGAGAGCTTGAGCTTCCATGCGAATATTAGTGGAATTCCCTTCCCGGCCAAGAGCTACAGGTTGACCATCAAGGATAACAGCATAGCCACCAGGGCCCGGATTCGGACTTGCGCTACCATCTGTATAATAGTGTGCCATATGCCTTTATTTTACCACAGTTCATCTCGGTGAAAACATTTTATAAAAGATACTTGACCACTGCAAAAATCGATGTTAGTATATGCTTGTTGGATTAGTCTGAGCATAGTGCGAAAGATAGCCAATGCAAACGCTCAGGGAGGAAAATACATGAGCGCTATTTCTACAATTTTCGTATGGGTTGCACCGGTCAGTTTATGCGTAGTAGCTTGCGCTGCATTCGCCTACAGCTTTAAGCTGAAAGAGGCGCCGAAGCAGGCCAACACCTTCAGGTGCGTGGCTTTCGGTCTGGCACTTCTCGCGGCGATCGATTTAATGGTTGCGCCGCAGCTTCTGCCTAATACTACAAACGATTACGAAGTCGTCTTCTCCAAAGACGACACGATTGTAGTAATCGACGTAGAAAACGGTACGACGAAGAAGTATGACCTGGGAAAGATTCCGCACACAGGAGACGCATCCGCGTACTCCAAAGATGCTACCGTCAGCGTAGTAAGCAGCTGCGTAGGCAGAGCCGTTCTCATCTGCCCGTCAGGCCAGATGGAGGCTGAATCGGCCGAGTAATCGAATAGCGCAACATAAATGCGCAGAACCCATACAAAAAATATACACTGCCGCAGCACATGCTGCGGCTTTTTCCATACAATACAATTTTGACGCGCCCCTGATTAGTGATAAAATATAGCCATGCCCGCGTGGCGGAATTGGCAGACGCGCTAGCTTCAGGTGCTAGTGCCCTCACGGGCGTGCTGGTTCAACTCCAGTCGCGGGCACCATGTTATTCGGCTTTAAAAAACTCACCTCTTTTGGAGGTGAGTTTTTGGTTATGAGCGATCTGCGGCGTTTCTGCAAGATGCCCCATTCGTATAGGTAACAGCTTGCGTAGTGCTATCCCAGGTAGTCTCGCTGCGGAGACAGTTGCGAGTCACATAAAAATCTTTCTTCACGTAGTCTTTGTTATCATCAGGATCATTCACCGCTAAGGCGTAGTTAGCAATTGGGAAGTAGGTATCGACTAGCTCAATGCGAGCTTCTATGCGGCGGAATAAGTCGTTTGCGCGACCAGTAGCGTCCACAGTTGGCTGCACGTAAGCAAATTCTACTGCTTTGCAGCCGGAATCGTCGGTATCCTTCCTGTCTACATATATCGTATCAGAGTCTTTTATACAGTTACGTAGCTCGACATTAACTTCAGTTTCTGGCTCACCATACGGCAGATTTAAAACTAAGAAGAAAGTCGTGTAGTTACGCGCGTCGCCCTCACTAGCGACGACCGATTTGCGAGGACGTGGGATTGGAATATCCGCATTACAAGCATATCCACTTGCGACATCTACGTTATCTCGAAGAATACAATGCACATCAAGCGGGGTGTTCTGTGACTTTAGGGCCGATGTCGCAAAGACAGAGGTTGAAGTTGTGCCAATGTGGTTGGAGTATTGTTCTTTTGTGATACCATAAAGATTTTGAGTAGTCGGACGAAGCGTGATTGAACCCCTATTAGAACGATAGATACTACCATCTTTCTCGGCAGAATAGAACTGACTCAGTTTAAAGCTCGTCGCCGTTTGGATTAAGGTGGCCTGAATCGTTGATGGCACCGATGGCTTATTTGTGAAAGTATTTTGATAATCTGAAATATTACTCAGGAATCTATTGTTTGTCTTTAGGGTACCTTTCATCTCTGGATCACTATTAAATGCATGAAATTCGGGCTTAATGTTGCCAGAGTTATTGCTCGCAGTAGTAAGATCCTTGCGACTAAACCAGCTCAACACAATACGATTTACACTGTTAGTAGCCTCCGCCGATTCGGTACGAATCGGTACCATCTTGGTTGGATAATTCTTCGTTAGAGTAGTGATATAATTCCTGCTTTTCTGAGATATTTTAACGCAGGTATATGCCTGGTCAAATTCTCTTGCAGAGCCAGTAACGTTATTACTGTCACTCTTTGTCTGAATTAGCGTTTCGTGGTTTTCTGTATTGTAGCCAAGAATCTTGCTAATAATGTCACAGTCTTGAGAGGTTTCTTCAGCATTATTGGTAAAAGCTTCAACATACTTTGTACAATCAATAGATGCACCATTCACTACAAGTGTATTGCCGCCGTTATTGACGCAGTTTTGATAACGAAGCAGAACAATCTTTGCATCCTCGATACCAGCTAGTGCGGAGTTGTAGGCTGACTGAGAAAGACTATAGTTGGTTGTACGCCCACTCTCAGATAGCATCAATCGAATAAAGCTAAGTGCAATAATGCTCAAAAGAGTTGCCGTAAAAATAACGACATAGATCGCGGCAGCGCCTTTTTTAGTTTTGTTTTGAATATTCGACATGTTACCTCTCTCCATATTGGTCCACGTTACTCGTCTCCCCCGTGGCGCGTACCGCAAAATTAAATTTATTAACTGCACAATAATTAAAATCTTGATCAACCGCTTCTACCTCGGAGTTATACATTTGTTCCGTACCAGTGCAATAATCTCCATTCGTCAAAACATTCACGCCGCCACGCATGGTCGCCAGAATAAACGATCCGGAGTAAAATATTTGACCAGTTTTCGCGTTTTGTGTAGCAGGCAACACTACAAAGTCGTAAAGCGCCAGGTCGGATTCGTCGTCGGAAATCAGGCTTACTACATCTCTACTATCGATACCATTCGTAATGTGTGTAGTTTTAAGATCATCACTATTCGCATCGACGCGCTCACAAGCTACACGATCAGTATCTGGGAAACGCGCAAGTTTGTACACTTTACCCTCAATAGTAAACAGGTCGTTTTTATTGTTCGGGTTTTTGCGGTATTGTTCGATAGCTGGGGCAGTATTCCAGACATATGAATATGACCCCGTACAGAAGACGCCACCGATTTGGACTTTCTTATTGTTGGTTACGCCGGAAGACGATATCTTTTCATTGTAGTAATTGCGATAAACTTTCTTAATATCATACCAACGGATATCGTTACTGCCAGATGATGGAACTGGATTAATATTCTCGACGATTGGAGATCCGCCAACAGAACGCGAAAGGTCATTTAGGATGTCTCGCCCAGTAGCATTAATGGCGCGAAGAGCAAGACCTTTACGATAGATTTCCAAGATTCGCATTGTTAACGTGACAATACCCATCAACATTACCGATAATACTGTCATCGCAAGCAAGAATTCAATAATAGTGAAGGCCTTCTTATGCTTTTTCATTATTCCAATACCTCCGGGTTGTATAAGCGTACAATTGTAGTAATCGTACTCGGCGCAATCGAGCCAACGCTATGCCAACAGGTGCGAATATAGAAATCGAAGTAGTTTGAGCGCATTGGGTCTTTGTCGTTATCGCCTACAGCTATCACAAAGACGCCTTCAGCGCGAGCCACGCGATTATATATTTGCTTCTCAGTGAGAGCGCCTTCATCATTATTTTCGCTCGCGCCCGCATCTACGCCACGCGCGCCAGAGACGGTATCCTTGGCCTTTTTATACACAATACGTGGATACACGACTGGAGCGGTAAGAACCCTTCTGCTGTTGATATCGAGAGAATCTATACCGACGATAATTTCAGGAATAAGATTGGCGTAAGTGTCGCCACCATATGTAGCATTATTGCCAGAGTCTGGCAGAATCATACGTGTATTAAGCGCAAAAGCATTATAAAACTCGACCATGCCATTCGTTTGGTACGCCTCCCCGCAAGTTTCGATATTGTTGATATCGAATTTTACCTCAGTGTTATTATTAGCGTGATCTTCAAGATTCCTTGATTTAATTGCAACCCTACGCAGCGTATCCCACAATCTTCTAAATTGGCTGTTGTTTCTATCCAACTGACGTTCCGCAACGTAACTCTGGTGAATGTAGCGAAGCGCTTCAGCCTGCGAGTCAATCTCGTTGCGCGCCATAGTGTACTCTAGGGTACGTTGAGCATTATTAATGCCACTGTTCATGAGATTTACTGTAATAATTGCCAAAACAGCAAATACCGCCAAGGCCATCATAACTTCAATAATAGTATCGCCATGCTTTTTTATTGACATTCGGCTACCCCCAACGTAGCATCGCTACTATAATCGACGCCACCTTCGCTTATTTCCCTTTCGGCATCTAGATTCATCAATTCTACAGCACTTTGCCCCATACCAGCTTTTTTGATTTTAATAAGTCGGCGTGCATTGCTATAAGTTTGCGAGTCGCCGGAGTCGACACAAATATCAAGTGCTTGGATTTTGAAATTAGCGTCTGTTAGATGACGATTGATGCCATAGCTGTCTAACGGATGCCCTACGTTAAATTTTTGGCCTTTACCACCATTCATTGCGTTTAGCTCCTCGTAACGAACATATTCTAGGCCAGTCAAGCCACCCTTAATCCCATCATTCCATACATAAGTGCGAATTGAGCCATCACGAGGCGAGCGAATAATCATTAAAGTCTTGCGAATTGGTTCACCTTCTGGATCAAGTAGTCTCGTACCCCATTTCGTGTTTTGCGTACGGGAATTATCCGCAGAGCGCACATAGCAGTCTTCCGAATCGTCGAGATTGCAATGAAGTGCTACATTGTTTGCGCTAACGACATCTTTCAAAATCTCTATATCCGACAAATCGCTTCTAACTGGATTATCCGTACCCTCGCGTTGTTTAACTATGGTTTTATAATCACGGCCAATTAGCTCTGTTGTTTCTATGTATTTTTCCGTAATAGACACGACCGCTCCATAGATTACACAGTTGGTGCGACCGCGATATGCAATTTTATTATCTGCGCTAGAACTATTAAGTGACCTAAAGTACGACTTGGCGTCGTCATTACTAACATCACTTTGGACTAAACCATAACAATATGAATCTTCCTTGTTGCGTTGTGCAATCTGCGTATCTGATACAAATGAATACTGATCACGCATCATGTTGGCTATATCCTGGACGGCGTCATTATAACGTTGTCTTGCTATATTCCCTCCAAGGCCACCCAATATGCCCGCTAGCAAAACGCCGCTTAGCGCCAGAAAAAGCATAACTTCAATAATAGTGAAGCCCCTAAGAAATGCTCCCTTATTTTTATCCATAAGCATATTATACATTATCATTGGCAAAAATGGGATTTTTTGTTTTTTTAGAAAAAACGTCTTACGACAATCAAAAAGTATTAAGAATAACGTTCTTATAATGTCATATTTAAAATATTATTTAGCGTATTCGATCGCGCGTGTTTCGCGAATAACGTTCACTTTAATAACGCCAGGATATTGCATCGTAGCTTCAATCTTGTCGGCAATATCGCGCGCCAATTTCAGCGCCGACAAATCATCGATTTGTTTCGGCTCGACAATAACACGAATTTCGCGGCCAGCAGAAATTGCATAAGCCTTGTCGATACCAGGGAAACCAGTAGCGACATTCTCTAGAGCTTTCATGCGCTCGGCAAAGTTTTCCGCTGAGATATTGCGCGCGCCTGGACGAGCGGCCGAGATAGAATCAACAATCTTGACAATAATAGCTTCTGGGGTAGATGGTTCAATATCCTCGTGATGGGCGGCAATAGCATGAACTATTTCATCCTTCATGCCGAATTTCTTTGCTAGCTCTGCGCCAATATCTGCATGCTTACCCTCGATTTTATGAGTGACGGCCTTGCCGATATCATGCAGAAGTGTGGCAGTCTTAGCGATATTGATATCGGCGCCAATTTCCTCAGCAATCATGCCGGCAATATGTGCCATTTCGATAGAGTGTAGGAGAACATTTTGGCCGTAGCTAGTACGGAACTTGAGTTCGCCAAGTAGATGAAGAATCTCGGATGGTATACCGATAACGCCAACTTCGCGTGCGGCATCTTCGCCAGCACGAACAACTTCTTTCTCAATCTCGCGTTCCGCCTTAGCGACTGCGTCCTCGATGCTCGATGGATTAATGCGGCCGTCTTTCATGAGGCGCTCAAGCGCATAGCGGGCAACCTGGCGACGAATAGGGTCAAAGCTACTTAAGACAACCATACCTGGAGTGTCGTCAACTAAAACATCTACGCCAGTGGCATGCTGAAGCGCTTGTATATTGCGGCCTTCCTTGCCAATGATGCGCCCTTTCATATCATCATCCGGCAACTTCAAACTAGTAACCGTACGATCAGCCGTTACCTCTGATGACATCCGCTCCATCGCAGACAGAAGCATAGCCTCAGCCGTCTCATCAATGTGATCATTGTAAGCTTTTTGCTCTTTCACGATTAGCTCTGCGAGGTCCCCCTTAATATCACGCTCGGTCATAGACATCAACTTCTCTTTGGCGTCCGCCTTGCTAAGACCGGCGATTTTTTCGAGTTTCTCTTGAGCTTTTGTGCGAATGGCGCGTACCTCTTCCTTCAATTCTTCAATTTCGCCTTCTTGCTTGCGCAAATTTTCGGAACGTTTATCGAGTTGGTCTAGCTTCTTATCAAGCAAGGTCTCGCGCTCAACAAGTCGGTTCTCGGTCTTTTTCCATTCTTTACGATGCTCATTTTCTTCACGTTGCGTCTTGTCGTTGATATTTGATGCTTCTTTTTTTGCATTCAAAACAATCTCCGAGGCTTCATGTTTCGCCTTGCGGATTAGCTCGTCCGCCTTATTCTTGGCGCCTTTTTCTTTATTTTTACTTACGGCATAAAAACCGCCCACGCCAGCCCCAGCTCCTAGGACTAACCCGGCGATAAGCAAACCTATCTCCATATTTTCCTCTTTCTTATATACACACTAAACTAGCAAAAACTAAAAGAAGGTGCGTATATCAATAAATTAAATAAATATCATTAAAATTGAAATGGTAACTTCTTACCTGTTGTTATTGTAACACGGGATTACTTCTTTGGGGGAGTAATATTTGCAGGTCGACCATATTCTGGCATAATGAGTTTTACTTTTTCTCCGCGATGGTTATATAGAGGAATTTTAAGCTGACTGGCAAGAGTGTTTGCAACCGTAGCGCCAATTCGTAGGCCAGTAAAACTGCCCGGGCCAGACATAAAATCGATTTCGGTTATATCTCGCCAATCTTTCCCGTTCTCTGCGAGCTTGTCGTGAATAAATTTAAGAAGATTTTTGGCAAGGCTGCGGCCAGAATCCCATTCGTATGTTTTATTATCGAGCTTCATAATAGTGAGCGGCTGCGACGTGTCTAGATATAGTTTCATTTTGTTTTTATCTCCCTCGTTTTTTCGTCAATATACCGAATTTCAATGATTTTTCTGTCTTTCGGAAGCACATCTTGAATGCTTTGCCCCCACTCTACAATTACGATAGCCTTCGGATTACTAATCGCCTCAGCAAGATCCTCGGCCATAATGCCCGGATCAGAGAGTCGATAGAAATCATAATGGATTAAACAATAGTCTGAACCGTAATACTCTTTCGAAAGCGTAAATGAAGGAGAAGTAACACTATCGACAACGCCAAGCCCCTCCGCAATACCACGCGTTAAAGTAGTTTTGCCGGCACCAACATCGCCTAGCAACTCAAGCACTTGTGGAGCGCGCAAGGTTCCACTAAGCCTCTTGCCGTATTCAAGCATTTCCTTTTCGGAATGAATTAACATGTATATATTTTACCATATTCTGGAATTTTATCCAGTACGTACCTGGGGCGGAAACTATACTTCGTGCGAGATTTTAGAAATAGCACAAGCAAGACGATGGGAATATACATCATAAGAATTAGCGGGCTTCCGCTCACGATTGATACCGTAGCCCATTTTACCTTACTCAATATATCAATTGCCACAATCTGAAGCGTCAACATTATTTTGCAGATAAGGACTACTGGCGCAAAACCTGGCGTAATTCCAATAAGAAAGGTTAATGCCATTATTGCTGGAATTATTGGAGTAACGATAATATTCGCTAATATGCCGATGATCGAGAAAGCTCCAAAAGAATAAATGGTTATAGGCAAACAAAATAGCTGCGCCGAAAAAGCGATAATAACCATTTCGCCGATGTAGCTAGTGGCATTACCATAAAAATATTCCTTCAATACGGGCGCCAAAAACACAATTCCGCCATATGACGCAAGCGACAGCTGTCATGCCAAACTTTTAATTATGAGTGGGTTTATTAAAATTGAAATCGCAACAATATATATTAATAAACGACCGGGATGGAATTTTCTGCCAAAGTACCCTGCCGTTAATGTTGAGCCCGTTACTAGTCCGGCGCGCAAAAGACTTGGGCTAAGTCCTGCCACCATAATAAAAAACAGGATCAAAATGCCAGCAAAGGCATAGCTCGCAAATCGAGAAGCTTTCCTCATGCTCTTCTGTGCAAAAATCGAAAGTACAGCTAAGCAAAAGCCAGACGCTACTACGATATGAGATAAGCCTACGGTTCTAAGTTTAGCTTTAAAATCTTCAGATAGCGCTTTCTCGCCAATTAAAAAGCCCAACGCTAAATTCGCCTCTTCTGAGTCGCCTATGGCTTGGCGAATACGTTTCGTAAAAATGTTGCGAATTGTTACGAAGTAGTCTGGCGGATCTGGCTTGCTTATCGAGATTAAAGTGGGACGATAAATCGAGACAGCATAATCACCGAAGCCCTCACTAACTATTGCACGAAGAGTAATTTGGTCCGAACGCGCTATGCCATCATATACCCCTGGCATAGTTGCATATATTTGACAATTTAATGCGCTTGTGCTATAATTAAAGTGTGGGCTTCCCAAATGAAGCCTGGTTTGATTGTTTTTGATTTCTGGCCAATCTTGAACAGTAGCCGCAATAATTACTTCGCGACCAATGTATGTGGTGGCGATTTTTTGATCGCTAATACTTAACCCCGAATGATATAGCCCAAGTAGACAACCGGCTGCTAGCGCTAATATAATCCGGAGTTGACTGGAAATTACTAGCGAAGCAAAAATAAGCAGACCTACAAAAGAGACCAAATTAAAAACTATAGTTCAATCTAATAGCGCCGAAAGAATACCGCTAATAACAATACCGACAGAAAAAGATAATGGCACCACGGATATATGAACAGTATTCTTCTTAAGCAAACCCATGTCTTAGTTTAAATATTAACGATTCAGCATTCAAACATGAGCTCAATTATCTGTTATACTATTTACGTGAGGAAAAAACTTGAAAAAATACAGAAGAAAATGACCAAGAAGCAACGATATATTGCTTCGTCGTTAATTTTTTTATTCATAGCCGCGCTTTTGTTAACTTGGTTCTTAGAATATCGTTATTTCCTGAATGACATGTTTCGAGTTTGGAGTTTCGTAATCGGAAGCCCACTGGTTTACCTATTTAATGTATTTCTAATGTGGCTGATGCTTGTTTTTATTTGGGGGCTTCTGGGGTCGCCGGTTATAACCGTTGGCGTTAGTTGGATTTCGATAATCATTTTGACTTATGTACATATATATAAATACTATTCGCGCCAAACTCCTTTGCTGCCGGAGGATTTTCAGCTCGCTAGCGAGGCCAGTTCTCTTACTAAATTCGTAAACTTCGGAAGTATTGCACGAACAGTCATTGCCGTGTTGCTAGTCATTTGGTTAACCGCCCTATTTTCAAAATATATGGCGAGGAGATTTAATCTAGTTAGAAATTGGAAAACACACAGTCCAACACAAAGACACGCAGTTGGAATGCGCTTGCTAATAGTTATGCTGGCGGGAGGTGCATTCTTCTTTTCCACGGATTTTATTAGACACCATGACGGAACACGCTATGAGGATATTCCCGTTTTAGGTACGCATTTTACAGCCTGGAATCAAAACCGCAACTACGACGATAACGGTTTCATTCTGGGGTTCTTATATAACTTCCAGAAGCTTAAACTAGACGAACCGGATATTTATTCGCGCGACAAAATCGCTGGCATAAAAAACAAGTACGATGCAATCGCTGAAGAAGAAAACATGAATCGCAAAAGTCCAAAAGAAGAGAAAGCGAGCGTGATAGTCATATTAAATGAATCATTTTATGACCCGAGTGTCGAATTTAATGGTGAAAAATTTGAAGATTATTACGAACACACAGGCGGAGAAATTCTGCCGAATATTCATAGAATCCAAAGTAAATACCCAAGCGGACTAATGTATTCATTGGACTATGGTGGCGGCACGGCGAATATTGAATTTGAGACATTGACTAGTCTGACGAATTATTGGACAAATACCGTCCCGTATACTGCCCTAGTTCCGAAAGCTGGAAAAATCCCTTCCATCGCGCGGATGCTGAAGAAAAGCGGATACACGACAACGGCGATTCACCCATTTAATGGTGGCATGTATAAACGCAACATCTCGCTAGCAAACGAGGATTTTGATACCTTTATTACCGAAAATGAACTAGATTTTAAAGAGCATGAAGGCAACTCGGAATACATCAATGATCGCTCAGCCTATCTGCAGACGCTAAAGGTTCTAAAAGAAAACGAAGGGCCGCAAATGATTGGTTTAATAACAATGCAAAATCATACACCATATAATGCAGATATTTACGAGAAAACGGATTTTGAAATAGTGGGTGACGAAGTTGACGAGCAGAAAAAGTCAGACATAGCAATTTATTATCAGACATTGCATAATTCGGATAAGTATCTTGGCGAATTCATTGACGAGTTGGACAAGCTAGATAAAAAAGTTGTCGTATTATTCTTTGGCGATCACTCAGCGGGTCTGTTTGACAATGTTAATTCGCATGAGAAAAAGGCCGTACGTGACTTATCGCGCGTGACCCCATACTTTATTTATTCAAACTACGCATCGGGTTTTCAAGGTGAGAAAAAGCTACCAACCACGACCCCAAACTGCATGGTCAACACTATGCTAAATGGCCTGAACTGGAAAAAAGATTCGTTATACTACCTCGTAGATGACGTTTGTGCAAATGAGCCAATTCTAACATCGAGTTACCTAGAGGGCCGCCAAATCAATATGGCATCCGTCATGGATGACTATGAGCTAATAACTTACGACATTCTAGGCGGCAAGAAGTATTGGATGAAATAGCCCACAAAAAAGACTCCCCGCGGGGAGCTTTTTTTAATTCTTTGGAAATAGTGGAGTTGCTGGTGGTTGAATTTGTTTAGCTGTAAAGATTTCTTCAATTTGCCCTGCTGTGTCTGGAAGGAAAATTGCGAGTCGGTCATTTATAGTCAATAGGTCAGCTACGAGTTTCCGAAGAACCTCTTTAGCTTTGTCTGGATTAGTTTTAACGAGAGCCCACGGTTTTTCCGCATCAATGCGTTTGTTTAGTTCTGAGATACCGTCCCAAAGAATATCAAATGCAAAATTGAATTCGTATTTTTGCATACGAGAATCGAAGTCGGGATTTTCGCGTTTTTTGACTTTTTGCCCTGATATCTCATTCTTTTTACAAAGCGTAGCAAGTCGTTGGACAAGGTTACCCAAATCGTTAGCTAGTTCATTATAGGAGGCTTCATATTTTTCCCAGGTAAAGTCCACATCGTCCGTCGTAGACGCATGGCGCAAGAAGTAATAGCGAAACGGAGTTAGACCGTGTTTCGCAAGAATATCTTGCGGATCGATGACGTTGCCGACGGATTTAGACATTTTTTCGCCATTAGCCGTAATAAAACCGTGCGCCAACAAGTTGTGTGCCAGCGGAAGCCCTAAGCCTAGCAACATTGCCGGCCAAATACCAGCATGGAAGCGCAAAATATCCTTGCCGACGATTTGCGTATGGGCTGGCCAATAGCCCGAAATGTCTTTGTCTGGGTAGCCAAGAACGGTGATATAGTTCGAAAGTGCATCAATCCAAACATACATCACTTGACTATCGTCGCCAGGCACTGGAATTCCCCATTCAACCTGTTCCTTTGGGCGCGAAATAGATACATCTGGCATGTTTTTAAGTAAATTCAGGAACTCTTTCTTGCGGAAAGTTGGAGTAATTTTTAGCCTGTCAGACTCGATAGCATTACGGATTTTATCTTTAAAATCGGAAATGCGCAAATAATAATTCTCTTCACTAAGTTTGACGTACGGCTTTTTGTGGTCGGGACACTCGCCGTGATTGTCGTCGCGCTCCTTATCCGTCACAAAAGCCTCACATCCTTCGCAGTACCAACCAGTATATTTATCCTTGTAAATATGATTCGAAAGTTTAGTCCATATTTCTTGACAGCGACGTTCATGGTCTGGATCGGTCGTGCGAATGAAATCCGTATACTCTACTCCAAGCGAATGAATGAAATCTTGGAATTTTTGAGAATTTTGATCGACAAATTTCTGCACAGTAACACCTTGATCGGCAGCTTTCTTAAAGTTCTTATTGCCGTGTTCATCAGTACCAGCCTGCAAGCGAACCTTTTGGCCGTTATACATCATATACCGACGGAGTGTATCCGCAAGAAGATAGTCCATAGCATGACCAAGGTGCGGATTACCGTTGACGTATGGAATAGCTGTAGTGATATATGATTCTTTCATGAATCATATTTTAACATCTTTTATAGAGAAAGGCGAATGTGCCTACTTAATAACTACAAGTAGAACTATAATTGCGATAATAATTACTGCTACACCTACACCGATACCAATAAATAATGGGGCTTTACTCTTTTTTTGTTCTAGGGAAGTAATAGTATTGGCAATATGTGCCGGTTCACCAGCTGAGGCAGCTGCATTATCGGCACCATCTGCCTTTGCTGTGGTTTCTGTCGGAGAACTGGGAGCTCCTAGTTGGTCAGTCACCTTTGCGCCGGATTTTTCATTCTCTTCGGCGGCAATTGGATCAACGTTAATTTGACCAAATGAAGCCTTCATATGGTCTAGTTCTTCTTTAGCCTTAGCGTCTGATTCGGATGTTTTATCCGATGAATTATCAGGTTCATCAATAATATCACCAGCCACGAAAGAAGCTGACGGCTCCGCCTTTGGGGCGACTGATTCGGACGGCGCAATTGTGGGGTCACCAATACCATTATCGAGGGCAATGGTTTCCGAGTTTGCCGATTGTATAGATAGAGAGACGGTGGAAGAATCATCAGTAATGTTAGTACTACCCGCGTTGCCACTAGAAATAGAGCCGTCAAAGCTTACAGACCCTACGGAATCGCTACCGCCAGCCAAGTTAAGATTTGGGTCGTCCGTCATACGTTGATCGAGTTCATGTTGCGACGTTGGAACGCCGTCTAGGCTAATATCGTTAACATCAAAGGTATTCTGAATTTTTGGAGTGTCACCAGCGGCCATTACGGCTTGATTAATAACGTCCATATCGAAGTCTGGCTGGGCGTTAAGTTTTTCTTCGCTAATTGGTCCGCCAAAATCAGGTGCTGCCGAATCCGTGTTTGTGTTAGTTGTTGCAGGGGTCTGGTTGTCTAAATCCACCGGATTAGCCTCCATTAAAATTAGCCGTTATTTTAATAATATCATAATGCTAATGAATATTTTTTTCAAGTCGAACCCAGTCCGATATTGACAAATCAGCAGGACGTGCGTCGAGACTCAGCTCGTTTTTAGTGAATATTTCAGCAAGTTTCTCTTTTGACAGGTGGGTGCCGACCGCTAAATTAGTTAGCAACTTTTTGCGTGGCGCTATAAACCCTAGCTTTATGAGTGCGATAGTAGATTCCGTTGCCAGTGGCTGGTCGAGTGGTTCAAGAACTACAATTTGGCTGTCTACTTTCGGTGGCGGCGTAAAAAAATCACGCCCAACAACTAGCCCTAAAGAAACTTTGGCATATATTTGTGCCGATAGTCCAAGTATGGAATAGTCGCCTGGCTCAGCAGCAAGACGCTCAGCCACCTCTTTTTGTATAAGTAACACTATCTTTTGCGGCCGATGATTGGCGTGCAGGAATTTTTGAATAATCGGAGAGGTAATGTAATATGGAATATTTCCCGCTACAACATATTTTTCTGGGAGATTTAAGCTCTCTAATTCAAGCGACAGAATACCCTGATTGTGAACTTCTAGGTTTTTTCCAGGAAACGACTTTGGTAAGTTTTCGGCAAGACGATTATCTAGCTCAATGGCGACAACTTTTTCGAAGTTCTTAAAAAGTGCCGAAGTAAGTGTGCCGAGGCCTGGGCCGATTTCGACCACTACGCCGCAGTCATCCGTAGCCGCCATATCTGATATGTCTAACAAAATATCTCGATCTTTAAGCCAATGCTGGCCAAGAGACTTTCGGTTCTTCATTTTACCACCAATGATTTACGGTCCAGAATTGATACGCTTTTGCCCAGCTGCCATATCTTCCGATAGCGTAACCGTTGCACCAGCGTAGCTGAGTGATTGGATTAGTCGCCCAGTCGCTACCCGCGCTAGCCATCTTGCTACCCGGAAGGGCCTGACACAGACCCGTTGCGCCACTATACGCGTTCTTTGCTAGTGGATTCCAGTGCGACTCGCGCTGTATGATATAGTTTACATAACCATAGTCACTTGGAGAAATCCCCGCTTGAGCCATCCAGTCATTATGTGTGCCGGCCGGTAAGTCTACTTTCATACCAACCTTTACCTGCTCGTCAATTGGCTTTTGTGTCACAATAGAAGAGAGGACTTTGCGTGAGATTTCTTTGCCGTTACGCATATTTATCTCATAAGTCACAGTCTTCTTACCTTTTTGTCCGGCCGTTGTTACTTTTCTGACGCCATAATTAAGCGAGTAGTCGTAGGTGATTTTCGTGTTGTAGTTTACGACCTCTTCTACTGTTTTTGTCTGTTTTCCTTGGCGGAAAACGGCAAGACTAATCCCGTCTTTCAACTTAACATCATCTTGCAACGATGACCAGGTTTCCTTAGCGTCTACGGTAATCCCCTGCTCGGCCAAGAATTCGCCAACCGTATCGGCCTGGGTTCGAATAACCATGTCTTTGCCATAAAATTCGAAATTTACAGTCTTTGCGCGCGTGATTTGATATGCGGTAGTCATACCGCTCTCGAGTAACCCATTATACGCAACTACCTCGATAATATCTTGGTCAAGAAGCTTCAAGCCAGCATCTTCGGCGACTTGCTCGGGTTCAGTGGCGGAAGTGCGAACATATTTTTTAACATTATCGTCAATTACAACCGTCTGACGTGATCGATAGATATTAATATTGAATGTTTCCGAGTTGATTTCATCGTCTAATCCTGGCTCAACCGTATCATACTCGTCGTAAACTATACCGGCGCGCTCCAGAAGTTCGCGCACCGTAATTGCCGCTGAGCGAAGAGTGGTCTTTTCACCGCCGTCATAAATAGTCACAAAACTTTGATCATCTTTCTCTGCCGACTCCGATGAAGTCGCGCTCGCGAAAAAGCCGCCAGTCTTTGCAATAATAGTAAAGAAAAGCAGAGAGGCGAGGAATCCGAGGGTCATTAAAGACGGGATCGAGAATGTCCCGATAACCTTGCGTAATTTCATGCTCTTAAATTTTAACATTTCTTTGTAATTCTGGCAAATTTTAACAGATATCTCTTAATTACTTTTGATAGAAAAATGATATTTAGATACTCTGATATATTTGTTTTTATTTAGCGGAAATTGCTTTCCGGGAAGATAATTCTTAATCGCCGAAAGCGCGCGGTGCAGTTGCGGGCGCGTCTGCGAAATGCCGTTTATTGACAATAATTCGCGCAACAGCTCAACGCCAGATTGCTCATCAATATCTATAAAAATATCGCGCGAAATGGATTGCCCCTGCTCCGAGACAAAACGATCTAAAATTCTTTGTACCTCAGACGATATTTGACATTGACGCTCATATAGTTGACGGAGCTGTTCTTTCTGGGCATTACTCGCGCGCAATAAAGCCACGCGGACTCGATTTCGCAAATAAATATCTTCATTATTAGTTTGATCCTGACGAAAACTAAGCTGATGTTCGGTTGCGTAGCGATAAATATCGCTCTTCCGCCATCCTAACAGGGGTCGCTCCACATTAGGGTTACGTAATGGTGCAAGCCCACGCCATCCTGTCCCCCTTAAGACGTTGATTGTGATCGATTCATATACATCATCAAGATGATGCGCAACATGAAGACGACCTCTGTACTTTTTGCAGATTGCTTCAAAAAACTGGTATCGAGCTTCCCGAGCGGCCGCCTCTGAAGTATTCGGCCCCAAGTTTCCATCCGTAGTTTCAAATGGGAGCTTGTATTTTTGAGCGAGTCGCTTGACGAAAGCCTGATCGTCTGCCGAATTAGGACGAATACCGTGATTATAATGCGCTACAACCACCTCTGGATCGTTGCGAAAAATATGTAGCATCACGACCGAGTCAATACCGCCAGAGACCGCTAAAACCTTTTTCATGTGCTACAATTATTCCATAAGCGGAGAGAAAAAGAAAATGTTAATGGTTGGTTCAAACTTGATTGACTTTCCCGTTTTAAGCCTCCATATCGGTGGCGAAATTGCCCGTACTACTAGAGCAATCATTGACCCAGATAATCTGAAAATCATTGCCTACGTAGTTGATGGCGCAATAATTCATAACGATAACGAGATTGGAAATATTCTCGACATGAACGATGTGCGCGAAATCAGCGACCAAGGCCTAATCGTCAACTCTGCCGACGTTTTTACAAAGCGTGAGGATGTAATAAAATTTGACGAAATCATGTCGCTAGAATTCAATCTAGTCGGCTTGAAAGTAGTAGACCAGAAAGGCAAAAAACTCGGGAAAGTTGTCGATTATACCGTTGATTCTGGTAGTTTTATCATATACCAACTAATCGTACAGCGACCAATTACGTCTTCGTTTTTTGATCCTCAATTGACCATAAACCGTTCACAGATTGTTGAAATTGACGATTTTAAGATTACGATTAAGCACAGCGATTCTAAGGTTAAAGTTAAAAAGAAAAAGGAAATCGCCCAAGAGGAGTTTGTCCCTAATTTTGTTAACCCCTTTAGAAAACCTGGCTACGCACCTTCGGATGAGGATAGCTCGTCCAAAATATCGGAATAAGTAAAGCCTTGGCGTATTAAATATTGAATTAGTTTTTGTCGGTCAGCGTAGCGGTTGGACTTGCGCGCAATAACTTTACGCAATTCTTCGCGCTCATTGCGCATATTGCTGCACAATACGTCATCTATAATTTTTTGACTAATACCCTTCCTCGCTAGCTCATCTCGGAGCTTTTTAAAGCTAGTCCCTTTTTTGACGTCGCGGTTCTCAACCCATAACTCCGCAAAACGACGATCGTCCAAATGTCCGTGCTGGTCTAGCCGCTCTAGAACAAGCGGAATTAGGCTCGGATCATAGCCGCTCCGAACCGTATCCTTATATTCGCCTGTCTTTGGATTTTTTGTACGTATTTTTTTGCTGAGAGTTTTACGCCTTAGATAGTCGCTAATTTCCTTAGTCGAATGCGGTCGCATTAGGACATATTCGAGTGCGCGGGCGTAAAATTTGCCAAACTCTGAAGCACGTTTTATGTCTTCTAGCTGCTCGAAATTTAGCTTGCGGCCAATTTTGATGCCTAGATCAACGACCTGAGAAATATCTAACGAACAATAATATTTGTCGTCTATGTATATATTAACCCGATTATGGTCGCGAACCGCTTCTTTAATGTCTGTTACGCGATGGGTTTGAGTCTTATCTGCGGCCTCATCATCGTCGAAGATGGTAATTGTTTCAAGCATTAATCTTCATCAGTCTTTGCGGCCTCACGAACTTTAGCTTCGATTTCGGCCATAAGTTCTGGTTTCTCTTTAAAGAGTCGCTTTACGGCCTCGCGCCCTTGACCGAGCGTCTCACCATTATATTTAAAGAAAGCGCCAGCCTTGTCTAAGATACCGTATTGGACGCCCAAGTCCAAAACGTCACCAGTTTTGCTAATACCCTCGTTGTACATAATGTCAAACTCTGCCGTGCGGAATGGGGCGGCAATTTTATTTTTGACGACTTTAATTTTCGTACGGTTGCCAGCCACATTGTCGCCATCCTTAATCTGGCCAATACGACGAATATCTACACGCACTGATGCATAAAACTTTAACGCATTACCGCCAGTGGTGGTCTCTGGATTTCCAAATAGGACACCGATTTTCATACGAATCTGGTTAATAAAGATGACCGTAGCCTTAGTCTTGCTGATAATACCCGTAAGCTTGCGCATGGCTTGGGACATGAGGCGCGCCTGAAGCCCCATTTGCGCATCACCCATATCGCCATCGATTTCTGCCTGCGGAACAAGCGCGGCCACGGAATCAACAATGATCAAATCCACAGCGCCAGAGCGTACTAATGTTTCGCAAATTTCTAGCGCCTGTTCGCCGTTATCTGGCTGCGAGATTAATAAATCATCCGTTTTGACGCCAATTTTACGCGCATAGGCTGGGTCGAGAGCATGTTCTGCGTCAATAAAAGCAGCCTGTCCACCCTGTTTTTGGATTTCAGCGATTGCATGGAGTGCAAGAGTTGTTTTACCAGAAGACTCTGGTCCATAAATTTCAATAATACGCCCCTTTGGAAAGCCGCCACCGAGCGCTAGATCAAATGCAAGAGAGCCGGTCGAAAACAACTCGACGTCAATCTTTGACTGCTCGCCTAGCTTCATAATGGAGCCGTCGCCGAATTGCTTTGTGATTTGCGATAAGGCTAGATTTAGGGCCTGTTTTTTGCCCTCATCCATTGCCGGGGTTGTATCTTTTGTTTTCTTCGTATCCTTTTTGTCTTTATCTGACATGTCCACCGCATCCTGACTCTTCTTAGCCACTTGAAACCTCCTGTTTTTATAGTTTTATTTTAACTAATTATCTCGGTAAAATCTAGCACGATGGCGCCTGCAAGTTATGCGCTTTACTAGCTCGATTTTTAGACGTACAAAAAGGGTCAAATCTTTCAAAATAATACCCTACCATGGTTTCGATGCGATCCCTTATTTGGCTCGGTACGCCCTTATTGTCGCGATATACGCTATTTAAGCGATTAACAACGAGCGGATAGCTTATATCGCCAGTACGCAAATCTAAACCGATGCCGAAAATATTCTTTGGGCGGCTATGGTATTTATAAATAAGGTCGTCACGCATTTCGACGAGGTATTCATCTCCGAGAACAATAGAGTTATTATGCACATCTAGAACTGCCCAAATATAGCCGTCGGAGCGTCGTCTTATTTGGGCAACCTCACTCGCACTTAGATCTTTTTTCTTCATATACTTCATGTTTCTCCTTTCTGGTAGAGCTTATATTGTTTAAAAGCATGCATAAAAAATACCACCCAAAAGCTAGGGCGAAAAAGCATCAGCTTAATGTTTTTGACAAGGCGTGGTTTTAAATAGTTTAAAATATGTTAAAATATAGAAAATACAGTTATAAAAGTAAGGGATAAGATATGAGCGGACATAGTAAATGGGCAACCACTAAACGCCAAAAGGCCGTCGTAGACGCCAAGCGCGGTGCGTTGTTTACGAAAATCGGTAACCAAATTGCAATTGCGGCGCGCAGTGGTACCGACCCTGCTATGAATCCGTCACTTGCGATGGTGCTCGAGAAGGCGCGGCTCGCCAATATGCCGAAAGCAAATATTGAGCGCGCGATTGCACGCGTAGCAGACAAGAGCGCAGCCGCCTTGATTGAAGAAACTTATGAAGCTTACGGCCCGGGCGGAGTTGGAATCATCATCGAAGTTGCTACCGACAATAAGAACCGTACGATGCCAGAAGTGCGCCACACGCTCGAAAAAAATGGTGGCCGCATGGCGGACCCTGGCTCAGTCATGTTCCAATTTACGCGTAAAGGAGTTATCTTCGTAAAAGCTAAGGGTGACGAAATCATGATGGCCGCACTAGATGCTGGCGCAGAAGACATAGCCGACGAAGAAGATGGGACGACCATCTATACCGCCGCAGGCGACCTTGCCAAGGTACGCAGTGGTCTAATTGATGCTGGTTACGAAATTGACTCAGCAGAGTTGCAATATGTGCCAAACAATACCGTTCCGGTCGACGAAGAAGCTTCAGCAAAAGTGGAAAAAATCCTCGACGCGATTGATGACCTCGATGATGTAGTGGCCGTACATACTAACGCCGAGTAACCTTGACTTATATAGAATTGTGTGATATAATTAAAGAATAGTCCCCTTTCGAGGGGATTTTCTTGTTACTTCAGGCCCGTCGAGCCAAAACCGCCCAAGCGGCCAGTTTTAGAAAGATTTGAGACTTCTTCAAACTCTATGCGTTCATATTTTGTCACGACACCCTGCGCAATGCGCATGCCTGGCTCAACAATAAAATCTTTATCGCCAAAGTTCATGAGTAAAATGCGCATTTCGTCGCGAAAATCCGAATCAATAACGCCAATACCATTCATGAGCGAAACGTGATTCTTAAACGATAGCCCACTACGCGAAGAAAGACGAAGTTCATAGCCGCTAGGAATCTCGACGCCAATGCCAGTGCCAAAATCTTTAATCTCCCCCGGCTTTAAAACATAAGGTTTGTCGAGATAGACGTAAAAATCAAAACCAGCCGCACCTTCGGTTTGATAGCTTGGAACAATAGCGTCGTCGTGGAACTTAAAAAACTTCATCTTCATACTAAGATTATTATATAAGATGTGATATAATTTCTTCTAGTGGAAGGGTGGCCGAGTGGTTTAAGGCACCGGTCTTGAAAACCGGCGTGGTTAATAGCCACCGTGAGTTCGAATCTCACCCCTTCCGCCAGGAAAATAGCCCGCGTGGGTTATTTTTTATGCCCAGCATGTTAAAATTAATTTACTAGTTATGGCAAATAAAAAATACAAATTAATTGAACTTGATCCGTGGCTTGAACCTTTTACTGGCGACATCGATTTGCGTATGCGGCATTATTGGGATACGCGCCATGCCCTCGTTGGCGATGGCGACCTAGCTAGTTTTGCAAATGGCTATATGTTCTTTGGTCTTGCGCGCACAAAAAATGGTTGGGTTTACCGCGAATGGGCTCCCGGTGCAGACGATATGCATTTGATTGGAGATTTTAATAACTGGGATCGCCTGGCAAATCCAATGCATCGAACCGAGACTGGAATTTGGGAAGTTAAAATCAAGGGGCGAGATACAATAAGACATGGTCAAAAAATTAAGGTTCAAGTAACCAGGAATGGTCGCAAGTTTGACCGAATTCCGCTGTACATCAACCGCGTTACTCAGGACAAATTAACGCGTGGGTTTGTTGGTGAAGTCTGGTCGCCAGAAAAACCATTTCGTTGGACCGATACGGGGTGGCAGGATAAGAAGCTTGATTCTTTGTTGATTTATGAAGCGCATGTAGGGATGGCGCAAGAAAAAGAAGACATTGGCACTTATCGCGAATTTGCAGATAATACCCTGCCACGAATCGTAAAAGAGGGATATACGGCCGTTCAGTTAATGGCGATTCAGGAGCACCCATATTATGCATCGTTTGGTTACCAAGTTTCAAATTTCTATGCCGCATCGAGTTGGTATGGTAACCCCGACGACCTGAAATACTTGATTAATAAGGCTCATAAACTTGGGCTAAAAGTATTGCTTGACGTAGTACACTCTCACGCCATCAAAAATACCGCCGAAGGCATCAATATGTTTGATGGCACCTTTAATCAGTTCTTTATGACTGGCGATGCGGGCGATCATCCAGCTTGGGGGACGAAGCTATTCAACTACGCAAAGCACGAAGTACTGCATTTTCTACTTTCAAACTTGAAGTACTGGATGGAAGAGTACCATTTTGACGGCTTTCGTTTTGATGGGGTGACTAGCATGTGCTACCACCATCACGGTTTGGGCGTAGATTTTACAAATTATAAACAGTACTTCGACGTGTTTACAAATACTGACGCTATTACGTATTTACAGCTCGCGAATGCACTAATTCACGAGATTAATCCAAACGCGATTACAATCGCCGAGGAAATGAGCGGCATGCCGGGGATGTGCATTCCAATAGCAGACGGCGGGATAGGTTTTGATTATCGACTGGCGATGGGAATTCCAGATTATTGGATTAAAACTCTGAAAAAAGAAAAAGACGAGAATCGTGATATGCACAAAATGTGGCACGAGTTAACCACGCGTCGCCCTGGTGAAAAGAATATTGGCTATGCTGAGTCGCATGATCAAGCGTTAGTAGGAGACAAAACGCTAATTTTTCGTATGGCAGATGCCGAAATGTATGCGGGAATGAATAAGGCCTACCACTCGCCAGTAATAGACAGAGCCATCGAGATGCATAAACTAATCCGCTTTGCCACCCTATCAATGGCTTGCGATGGGTATCTCAACTTTATGGGAAATGAATTTGGACATCCAGAATGGATTGATTTTCCACGCGAAGGGAATGGTTGGAGTTTTAAATATGCACGCCGGCAATGGTCTTTGGCGGATGATGGCTTCTTGAAATATGAATGGCTCTTAAACTTTGATGAGGCGATGATAGATTTTGCCAAAAAGAATAAGGTTCTAAAGAAAGATATCGCCGAGAATCTCTGGATTGACGAAAAAGCGAAGATACTAGCTTTCGTGCGAGGAGATTTGCTCTACGCATTCAACTTCCACCCGACCGAATCGGCGACGAATTTCTTCTTGCATGCACACAAAACTGGCGAAGGCGAATATAAGGCGATTTTCTCGACCGATGAAGCTAGCTTTGGTGGCCAAGACAGAATAGACAAAAAATACGTTTATTCTACCGTTTCCGACAAACGCGGCTTGGGCTTCGAGATTTATCTCCCCTGCCGCTCAGCAGTAGTATTCCGCAAGAAAAGATGACAAGCCCAACATCTTATGATATACTTTTGAGGTGAGTACTTTTTACAAGTGGCACCATAGCTCAGCTGGTTAGAGCGTAGGACTCATAAGCCTAAGGTCACTGGTTCGATCCCAGTTGGTGCTACCAAGTACTCAAACTTTTTTGGATATAGAGTATAGTATGACGGTTTCAGATGTGCGTTCTGAAATTTTTTTTAATTATAGACAAGAAAAACCGGGTCTTTCGACCCGGGAAACAGATTCTACCATTCCAGCTCGGCAAATTCCACCACCTTATTGTAGTGAGGTGGCTGAACTCCATACCGCTTCGACTCCATAAGCGCGAGTTTAACAAGTGCTTGCGCATCGTTCAGACGGCGAATGACTTCTTTGCATCTCTCTACCTTTTGTTCACAGTTTACAAGAGTTTTCAAGATATACTGATAAGATTCTGAGGTATAGCAGTAGACCTGGCGATTGTAGCGAAAGTCGCCATCTCTAAATTCGAGATCAAAAGACTCGTCGCTGCCGCAATCTTTGTAAAATGCATTAAGCACATTCACGCGAGACATAAGGGCCTCAAGCCACTCTCTAACTTCAGTTTTCGTCGATGTCAAAGTTATCCCCCCTTTCTATTGGATAGATAGATTGAAAGTGCTGATTCGTTTTCGCGAATTATATTTTTTGGTTATATCATACTATGCGTGTTTCGTCAATGCTACCACATTGCCCAACGCGGTAGCAAAATGAGCAATAGTCTAAGTATGTTAAAATAAGTGCATGAAAACAAGAAAAGCTTTTACCGTGCTTGAGCTAATGCTTTGTATTATTTTTGTGGGCATTTTCGTAGTACTCTTTTTTATGCAAAAAGTTAACGTCGATGCGATGAGTCGCGATGAAAAGCGGAAAGTTGCGATTAATGCTATTTATTACGCGCTCGAGGAAGGATACTACGATAAAAACCAGTACTATCCCGAAAAGATTGACAAGGCAGAAATTTTGCCGTGGATTGATCCAAATTTATTCACCGATCCTTATGGTGTTGCGCTATGGAAAGAGGGAAGCAACTACACCTACGAAGCAAAAGAGTGCGAAGATGAAAAATGCAAATCATATGAACTTCGCTCTATCATGGAAAAAGAAGAAGACTTCGTAAAAACTAGCCGAAATTAAAAAAATTGCCCCTCGGGGCAATTTTTTAATCATCGTCGTGCTTGTTATGCTTTTTGGCTTCGTAGACTAGATGGGAAATAATCTTTACCTCATCGTGCGGGGTGTCCAGAAATCGGAAGGTGTAGGTTGTCTCATCGCCAACCGTCGACATACGCAATATGCCAATCTGAAACAGATGATCGAAGAGAGTCTCTTGACGAAATGACACATCCTCAATACGACGAAGCTCAATAATATTGGTGGAATTTGCGAATAACGAAGTGCGAGATTTCTGAATAGCGCGACGGTTGGTGATATACATTTCATTAGCATTGTAGATACTATGCCCAATAACGCCACCAGCGAAAATAATTGCGTATAGCGCAAAAATCGCAATGCGTAAATAGCCTAAAGAGGTATCGTTTAGCGTAAGCATTGTATCTTCAACTTTGACATTGTTTGCGATTAAAATGAGTGCGAGGCTAAGAATTATGACACAAAGTGCGGCCATAGTCCAGATAGCTATAATACCGATGCGCGAACGCGTAATATGGAGCACTACATGCTCATCCGCCTCAAGATTAATGTCTGGGTAATCTTTTGCACTACGTGCATGTTTAACTTGCGCAAGCTCGTCTTTCATGTCGTTATCGTACCACATACCTCTCAAGAATGCTAGTATATTTTTTGACTTTTTCGCCCTTAAATGATATAATTTGTGCATGAATATGAACCCTGTGACGTCACGGAAGGCAATAATCGGTCGAGATGTATTCGTTGCTCTTGCCGGAGTAGCCGAAAACGTACCAGCAAAGGTCGACACTGGCGCTGACACATCAGCCATTTGGGCGAGTGATATTTTTGTCGAAAAAGATGGAAAATTACATTTCAAGCTTTTTGGACAAGGATCCCCATATTATACTGGCAACGAGATGGTTGCGAATGACTATTCTGTCGCAAAGGTTAAGAGCGCTTCTGGGCATGTGGTCCTCAAGTATAAAGCCACAATTCCGGCAACAATTAAGGGTAAGCAACTAAGTATTACATTTGGATTGAGTGACCGGTCGAAACTTAAATATCCCATTTTGATTGGTCGAGAGACGTTATTAGGTAATTTTATTGTTGACGTTGAAGAAAAAGAGACGACAATGAAAGAGAGGTTGAACAAACAGCCAGCAATCAACAAAGAAATGCGGGATGATCCTCATAAATTCTACATGGAACGATATCTAAACGGAGAGGGCAAAAAATGAGAATTGCGATTCTATCAAATGGACCAGGCAACTACTCTACTAAGCGCCTAGTCGAAGAAGCGAACAAACGCGGTCACGAAGTTGAAATTATTAAATACAAGAACTGTTATATTTCAATCGAACAAGGCAGCAACCAAGTTTTTTATAAAGGTGAACCTCTGAAAAAATATGATGCAATCATTCCGCGCATCGCCTCATATATGACAAAATACGGCACAGCAATCGTACGTCAGTTGGAAATGCAGGGTGAATATTGTCTATCGAGGTCACTTGCAATCACTCGCGCTCGCGACAAGCTACGCTCAACGCAGTTACTGGCAAAATATAATATCGACATTCCAAAAACCGTCGTCTCGCGCGATTCGGGCGATATTGATCAACTATTAGACCAGTTGGGTGGCGCTCCGGTCATCATAAAACTAGCGAGTGGCACACACGGCAATGGCGTAGTCTTGGCAGAAACTAAGAAGGCAGCCAAATCGACTTTGCAAGCTTTCTATTTAACAAACGAACAAGGTACCAATATCTTGCTGCAAGAATTTATCAAGGAATCAGCGGGTACGGATATTCGTGCTTTTGTCGTCGGCGCAAAGGTCGTCGCAAGCATGAAGCGCCAAAGCCTAGATGATGATTTTCGATCCAATCTGCACAAGGGCGGAAGTGGCACCCCGATTAAGCTCACGCCAGAAGAAGAGAAGGTTGCCATAAAGGCAGCTAGGGTGATGGGACTAAGCATTGCCGGTGTTGATATTATGCGTTCAGAACGTGGCCCGCTAGTTCTCGAAGTGAATGCCTCGCCTGGATTCGGCATCGAGAAAGTCACCGGTCGCAATGTGGCGGGCAAAATCATTGAATATGTCGAACGAAATGCAACCCGCACCATCCGCAAAGACCGTATAGGTGCGTAATTATCTAAAAAGGCCGAGGCGCAAAAACCTCGGTCTTTTTGTGCTAGAATAGTAAATAGCTTATGATTTTAGCAGTCGTACTCGCAACGCTACTTCTCTGTTTTTTACTCATCCGTCATCACGTTGGCGTTCCGTTTTTGGCGATGATTGCCGGCTTGGCGGTATATGAGCATTTTGGTGCCGATTTTGCGAATACTATTAGTTTGTGGGTGCCGGCCATCCCGAACGAGATGGCCAATACGGGCCTTTATGTATTATTCGTAGCTCTAGTACCATTGATATTATATTTTCGTGCTGGCAAAAGTGGACTTTTTGGCATAATGCGGGCGGTAGAATCGATTATTTTCGCAATTATGCTTACTGTTCTTTTAGCAGGACCACTGGTGGCGCTTTTTGATTTCGATTCCCTTTCCGCAGATATTGCGAGCTGGATAGAGGGAATTCGCGGCATTATCTTAGTAATCGGAATTATTTTTGCGTACGTAGATACTTTCTTGTATCGCTCAGGTCGGCTTTCCTAAGCTCCCAGAGTGCTATGCCGGTAGCTACAGATACATTGAAGGACTCTTTTCGGCCACACATCGGGATTTCTAGCAAAAGGTCGCAAGCGTGCAGTATGTCATCCGGAATGCCATGCACTTCCTCGCCAAGTATTAGAGCTATATCTTCAACAAATGGTTGATTAGTAGCTAGATTATACGACCCCTCCCCCTGCTCTAGCGCGGCGATACGATAGCCTTGTGCGCGAAGTTCAGCTAGCGTTGCCTTGATATCTACGGAGCGGGACCACTGAACCGTATCTTCGGCGCCAAGGGCGGTTTTATGAATCTGCTTTTTTAGTTTTTCCTGTTCGTGCGGGAGCCCTTTATCTAAGAATGGCGTGTATCCAGCAAAGATAGCTTGGCTGACTCCCAAACAGTCACAGGTACGCAAGATGGCACCTACATTATACGTGGATCGAATATTATACAAGATAACAATAAGCTTTTTCATGCTACAATAAGATTATGAATGAGGAAGAGGTTCAAAGCAAGCGTAGGCAGAACGAGGAAGCCGCAACGGAACGTCGTGCGGGAATCCTTGGTCTTTTCTATCTAGATACGCGCGAATTCGAGAAAACGTCGCCTTTGGTGCGCAATGTACTAACAAAAGAAGAAATGCACAGCAATTTCATGATTCCTCTTCAGGTCGGCGAAGGTAGCAAGCCATACCAATTTATGGTCACAAGCCAAACTCCACGTAGTGTAATCGAAAAAATGCAAAAGCAATACGAGGATGAGGGCCAGAGGATTGAATTTTACCTGATTTCTAATTCAGCCTACCAGATTTTTATGCTGCGCCATGATCCGCCTCAGGAAATTCACTACGACGATATCGAGATTGCCTCCGAGGGTGATTCCGAAACGATTAAGCAGGTTTCCCAAACGCTTAATAGCGTAGCGACCGATAAGGTTTTTGACTACTTGCTCGACCAGGCCGACAAACTAGGCGCATCAGATATTCACATCGAGAACTTGCGACACGCAATTCGCATTCGTATGCGCGTAGATGGTATTTTGCACCCAGTTGCAGAAATTAACCGCGATCGGTATCGCATCTTCATGGGCGAATTGAGCTCGCGTGCAAATGTTTCAACCGCTTCTAAGAGACCGCAATCTGGTCACATGCAAAAAGATATCACGCGCGATGGCGCAACTCATTTGTTAAATATTCGTGTCGAGATGGTGCCAACGATGTATGGGCAAGACGCCGTACTTCGTTTGTTTAACTTTGACGAAAGCCTATTAAATCTCGATTTACTCGGCATTACCCCAGAAGAACGTGCCGAAATCGACGACGTCATTTCGCACCCACGCGGCCTTCTATTAATGGTAGGTCCAACAGGTTCTGGTAAATCTACAACTCTGTACTCTATCATTAACGCATTGAATACTACTGAGCGGAAGATTATTACGCTTGAGGATCCAATTGAGTATGGTTTAACTGGTATCTCGCAAATTCCGATTGCAACTGGCGAAGGCGGTTCGTTTGCGGAAGGCTTACGTTCCGTATTACGTCTTGACCCTGACGTAGTAATGGTTGGCGAGATTCGCGACTCAGACACGGCGCGTACCGCAATTCAAGCATCCATTACGGGCCACTTGGTGCTTTCGTCCTTCCACGCCAATTCCTCTTCGGCGGCCTTCTCGCGTATGATTGATATGATTGGCATTAACCCAGTATTCTCATCTTCGGTGCGCCTAGTGATTGCGCAGAGGCTTTTGCGCAAACTTGACGAAAATAAGGAAGCATACAAGCCAGATGTGCAGACTGTCAATTACATCAAACAGGCACTCGACAATGTCGAATTGACCGATTACAACCTCGACGATATCACGCTTTGGAAACCGAAGCCGAGTCGCGATCATCCGTTTGGATATAGTGGCCGTACGGCGGTCATGGAACAGCTAATTGTAGATGAGCCAATCCAGAAGTTTATTCGTGGCGAAATGATGCCAGACACAAACCTCATTGAAGCGACCGCAAAGCGAGGCGGCATGTTGACTCTACAACAGAAAGGCATCTTGGCCGCCCTACGCGGAGACACAACTATTGAAGAAGTCGCGCGCGTCATCTAGCAAAAAACGACGCGGGGAGTAATTGGTTGCTTTTTACGGCGTTCCAACCTAAGGATAATGACGGCATTTTGCGAACAATTGCTGGGGCACTCCATCTACTCTTTATACCCCTTTTCAAATTGGCAAAAATATGCTAAAATGAGACAAGTTTTTAAATATAAAAGGTAAAATCATGTCATTTGAACTATTAAAGATGGTGGGAGATGCCCAAAAGAAGAAGGCCGTCGTCGACGTCCGTCCTGGTGATACCGTCCGTGTGTCCCAAAAGATTAAGGAAGGTGACAAGTTCCGTATTCAGGTTTTTGAAGGTACGGTAATTCGTGTTGACCGTAAACAATCACATACCGAGCGTATCGTTGTACGCAAAGTTACCTCTGGTATCGGCGTTGAGAAGAGCTTCTTGATGCACAGCCCACTAGTTGAGAAAATCGAGATTGTTCGCCGTGGTAAAGTACGTCGTAATAACTTGCGCTATCTCCGCGAACGCTCTGGCAAGAGTGCGCGCTTGGCACAGAAAGATTTTGATCGCCATGCGGTAAATGCACTTCCAGAGGAAGAAGTCGCAGAAGAGGCTCCAGCCGAAGAAGCTAAAGAAGCCGAGACGGCAGAAGCTGCCTAAATTGGCAATTTTAGGAATAGATGAAGTAGGAAGAGGTCCTTGGGCAGGGCCTCTTGTTGTTGGCGCATGCGTTTTGGGTGATGCACAAATCGAAGGACTGACCGACTCCAAGAAACTTACCGCCAAAAAACGTGAGGCTTTAGCGCCAATCATTCAAGAGAAGGCGACGGTTGGTTTAGGCTGGGTTTCGGCGGCGGAATTAGACGAAATTGGCATGACGGCCGCACTCTGCAAAGCTTGTCGCGAGGCGGTGAAGCAAATCCATGTGCCCTTCCATGAAATTATTATTGATGGGACGATTAATTTTCTACGCGATACGCCACTGTCTTCGCACGTACAGGTGTTAACTAAGGCAGATTTATTGGTGCCAGAAGTCTCGGCCGCCTCAATCGTAGCAAAAGTTGCACGTGATAATTATATGTACAAGTTGGCCAAAAAGTATCCTGGTTATGGATTCGAAAAACATGTCGGCTATGGCACAGCAGCGCACCGCAAAGCGCTACAAGAACTCGGTATCTGTCCCGAGCACCGAAAAAGCTTTCGCCCAATTGCGGAGATGCTGGACATTTCTTCGGCAAAGAAAAGCTCAAAAAGTACTAAGGCGAAAGGCAACCGTGGCGAAACGGCGGTTTGTGATTATTTAATTAAAAGTGGGCATGAAATCATGGCGCGAAACTGGAAGAATAAGTTTTGCGAAATTGATGTAGTATCGAGGTTTAATGGCGTGTTATGTTTTACGGAGGTTAAATACCGGCGCGCTGGCGCTGGCCTGGATGCGATAGATAAAAAGAAACTCGAGAAGATGCGCTTTGCGGCGGAGTTTTACTTAGCCCAGAATGGTGGTGGCGCGGCAATTCTGGCGGCCGCCGAAGTATCTGGTGATAATTATAAAGTTACCGATTTTCTAGTTTTGCAATAAAAAAGAGAGCCCCTCCCAGCTCTCATAAGGTTTGCTTGCTACTTTTGTTTATAACGGATCAGGACATGAGCATATCGCGGACATAGTCCTTGTCGTGCAGATCGCTCTCCACGATACCTCTGTCGTGTATGTCATAGAGATACTCGACAGCATCATCGAGGCTGATAAGACCATGCTTAACGCACGGCCGCATCATGTCGAGGAACGCATTGTCGATTTCCTCGAGATCAGCGCCGTCGTCCTCGTAGTCATCTCCGTCCCCGTAGTAGTACGAACGATAGACGAGATCCATAAGATCGTATGCGAGGCCCTCCTTATCCCCCGCACGCTTTACGAGATCACGGAAGATGTCCGCATACCACTTGAAGATGTATTGGCGCTCAGGCCGATTGACGTCGAGTGCTCCAATCTCCGCCTCCAGCAGAGCTTCCGCTGTGAGGCCGCCCTCGAACATTCTGTTAATGTTCTGGCGGACGAGATCAGGTTTCTCCTTCATGGCCCGCTCGATTATAACATTCGGCTGAACGCCATAATCAATCTTGACCTCGAGTGGCAGAGTGACCTTGGAATCGATCTTGCAAGGGGCAGCCCCCATGTCAAGCAGCTCTCTGGCCTCTTTGAGGCTGAGAGTCTCAGATGTATCGGCGACGGTGTTTACGGATGCGCCCACGTTAACCTTCTCCTGGAAGGAGAGGCCGGGGAGAGCCCTTACAACAAGATCAGGCTCAATTCCCGTCTCGATCACTTCTTCGTGGCGGGCCCTGAGGTTGGGAA
>JAEETK010000005.1 GCA_016290315.1 Candidatus Saccharimonadota bacterium
TTGCGAATCAATATCTCCTCATTAGTAAAGTCGTTTTTTATTGAATATTCTGGATTGGAAGTGAACTTGTGAGAGACAAAGCTAAAATCGTCTAAATCTTTAACCGCGACCACAATGTCAATAATAGGTTTTGCCTCGATGTTATCAATCGCCGTCGAACCGATATGTGATATTCGGATTGCATAGTCGCCGAAGTAATCCCAAAGTTCATCAAGCTCCTGCGCGAACATTTGTCGCCAACGTGGGTTGTGTTTCTCTAATCTTACTTCACCTTCCTTTGTTCTCATGTCTTTATATTAACATAATCGCATATTATAATGCGGTCATGAAACAGTCCAATCTTCGTAAGCTTGAGCGATATCTTTTTAATCACCTTAGCCATTATTATAAAGCCGCATTCTTTATGGCCGATATTGTAGGTGTACTAATAGGTACAAAGCCGTCATGTATGCGCGTAGTAAGCGAAAAGGATTTGTACAAGTTCGACATCATGCGTTTCTGCGAACTACTTAAATCAGTCAAGCTGTCAGTTATTTTCGAACGACGCTTCGTTGATGGCGAGTATATTCTTGAATTTTATGTGGCAAATACTCCCGAAGACGTTGCGCATCTTAGACTACTGTTTAAACAACTACAACAATGGGATAAAGATAGTAACGACAAGGCAAAGCTGAACATTGAGATTGGTAAGGCCTTAGGCTATCCGCAGAGCGCGATAGAATACTACGCTGCTTTTAGCGCCTCAAGCCCAAGCGAAGACTCAGCAAAATCACATGCGCAGCGAATGGCTAAATATTATTACTATGCCCACTCCGAAGAACATCAGAATCAAGAATTTGCTGAGTATGATCGAAAAATTAATTTTGCTATGGATAAGTTTGCTCCTAGAAGCGCAAAAGAGATGCGCAAGAAATACCCCAACAAGCGCTGGCTAGACTAGATCTGAGTTTAGGTAATAGTAGTACTCTAATTGCTCGCGCGAGTAGTTCTTGATAATTCCTAGCGCTGGTTTTCCAGGCTCATGGCTCGGTAGTACTAACATACGCGTTATGCCAACCTGCTCGACAAAGCTAGGATTGTGGCTAACCATAATTACGGTGCCGTCATAATCACGGAAGTTTTCGCCGATGATTTTTTGAGTCTCAGGATCAAAATGGTTGGTCGGTTCGTCCAGAATTATAAGATTGGCACGTTTCGTAAGAATCTTACACAATGCAACGCGGGCTTTTTCGCCAGGGCTTAGCACGGACACTCTCTTATATACGTCATCACCACGGAATAAAAAGTTAGCTAACATACTACGCATTTCTGTATCGGTATAATCGTAAGATTTGACGTTATCTAAAATCGTTTCACGCTCGTTTAAGATTTCCAATTCCTGCGCATAGTATGCAACCGTTGTATTTTGACTGAAGATAATAGAGCCTTCGTCGGGTTTAAGTTGGCCAACTATCAGTTTCAGAAGCGTCGATTTGCCGATGCCGTTCTCACCCACAATCAAGAACTTCTCGCCACGCGTAAGCATGAAGGATAATTTTTCGTACAATGGCGGTTTGTCGGCATAGTGAAAAGTGAGATTTTGAATCTCGAGAGGTGTCTTCCCGGATTGTTTACTGGGCGAGACATTAAGGGTTACGCGCTGATATTCTTCCTCACGAAGCTCCAATTCGGCCATTTTGCGGTCGAGCATTTTTTCGCGCACATGGCCTTGGCGAATTAGCGCCGTATTACTACGCTTGGCATTCCTGGCGCGCTCGACAAATTCTTGGATTCGTTTAATTTCGCGCTCCTGTTCGGTAATTCGTCGATCTTGCTCGGCTTTTTCCTCTGCATACTGACGTCTAAATGCCGTATAGTTGCCGTTATATGCTTTGGTTTTATGGGTCGTCTTGTTTAGAAATAGTGTTTTATTCGTTACCGTATCGAGAAACTCCACATCATGGCTAATTACTAATATCATGCCACGATAATTTCGCAAATAATTAGCCACAAATTCTTTCGTCTCGACATCGAGGTGGTTCGTGGGCTCATCTAACAATAGGAGTCCGGCGTTCTCAAATAACACCCGCGCAAAAGCCACCTTGGATTTTTGGCCTCCCGAGAGATCCTTCATCGGCATATCAATGAGGTTTTGTAGATTCATTTTCTCTACGATTTTTAGTAATTCGTAGTCGAAGTTTGCAACATCATAGGAGTCAATCAGATCTTGTAGTTTAATAATGCGATCCATAATAGCTTGACTATCTGGATACCGAGCTAATTTCTCATATTCGCCGTTTAGCTGTTCTTGCAGCTCGTCTACCGGTCGACCGGCAGAAATATACTGCCAGACCGTAACGTCATCCTGGCTAGAGTTAATGATAATTTCCTGTGGCAGATAGCCCAGACGCATTCCTGGCAGTTCAATATGTCCTTCATCGAGCTTTTCGATACCGAGAATAACCTTAAAAAGCGTAGATTTTCCGGCGCCATTAACGCCAACAACGCCCACTTTGTCCGTATCTTCAAAATGAAAGTTGCAATCGTCATAGAGAGGCGTAGCGCCAAAATGTAGAGACAAATGTTCCGCTTTCATATCATTGACTTTATTTGACTATATTATATAACAAAACTTTGTTTTTATCGATAATTCTATACCTATAATACTCCTTCGCCCCTCATGTTAAAATTAAATAATGTATGAGGTGTTTCTGACGGCAAAGAGTATTAATGTTGCGCAATGGCGCAAGATTCTAACTTACTTCATGAATGCATGTTTTGTTCGCATTTGGTAAACAGGCGCTACTGCATAGCAAATATGCAGTTCGAGAAAGATGAGTATTTTCAATGGAAAAAGATTGTTATTGAGTGGATATTGTCGGAATAGCATAGAAGCAGGCGGGCTATGTAGCAACAAAAAAGCTCAAGGTTGCCACGAATATTGACGATGATATAATTACCTGTGATATGACTTGGTAGACGCACTAGAGTTAATTGCACATTAAAAGGGAGGAATAAAAAATGAAGATTGACTCAATTATCTACTCTGCAACAATTGCGATAATTGTGACAGCCTTCGTTCTTATCAGGCGGAACTTCGTCGATTTAAGAAATCACGATGAAGGCACCGACGAGATGAAAGAACTGGCTGGCATCATTCGCGACGGCGCGCAGACATTTCTCAGACGAGAATATCGCGTGATCGTCCCTACGGTCCTTATGTTCACATTAATCTACTCACTGTTTATGGAGCCCACGGCCGGGCTCGCGTTGGCATTTGGCGCTACGCTCAATATGATTGCCGTAGAAATCGGCATGAGGGGCGGGACCTATGGCAACGTACGCACAACAAATGCCGCCAAAGAAACCAAAGCACTTAGTCGTACTATGAGAATAGCGCTTTTAGCTGGCAGCATTAGTGGCTACTCGGTTCCGGCTTTTTGTCTTTTTGGTTTCACGGTAGTATGGTTACTGTCCGGCGGCGCACGAACAGATTTGGTGGGCAGTGGGTTACTCGGACTCAATGTCTGCAACCCTGTCACGATGCGCTTGGGTTGCTATTCGCTCGGTTTTTCCGTAATCGGAATGTTTAATCGAGTGGCTGGCGGCAACTACACAAAGGCGGCTGATATTTCGGGGGATCAGCTCGCAAAGAGAGTTCATAACCTTCCGGAAGACGATTCACGTATGCCGACAACCATTTGCGATTTCATTGGCGACTGCGTTAATGACATTGCGGGAAATATCTCCGACCTTGGCGAGAGCTTTGCAGCTACACCTGTCGCTTGTGTGCTGATTGCGATGCAGGCATTCAAGGACAACCCCGAAATGCTGAAGGCTGCATGCTTATTGCCCTTCATATTCTTATCTGGAGGTCTGCTTAGCAGTTTAGTCGGTGTTTCCTCGGTAATATTCGTAAACCGCAAGAAAACTATTATCGATGCCGACGGCTCGAAGAGAGTTGTCTCGCGTGAAATAACCGATCCGGGCTTAGAGCTGGATATGGCGACTTACGCATCAGCGGTCCTGGTATTCGTAATTGGCCTGCTTGGTACATACTTCGTCTTCAAGGACGTTGACAACTTGACCCAGTACGGTTTTACCTATGGCTGGATTTCGCCGTGGATTGCATCTATATTAGGAATTTGCAGCTCTGTACTGGTTGGTAAAATTACCGAGTATTACACAAGCATGAAGTATCCGCCGGTAAAGATGCTGGTCAAAATGGCGTTCGAAGGTGACCCCTTCGTCGTCACAACAGCAGACGCGGTCGGTTATCTTTCTTGCGGAGGACCCATCTTAGTAATTGGCATTTCGATGTTTATATCCTATCGAATTTGCGGCAATTACGGTATAGCAATTGCCGGCTTAGGAATGCTTTCCTTTGTTGGCACTACGGTATCAATTGACGCCTTCGGCCCCATTGCGGATAATGCTGGAGGTATCGCAGAGGCCTGCCACTTAGACCACAAGATTCGTAGCAAGATTACCGATCCGCTTGACGCCGTCGGCAATACTACTGCAGCCATCGGAAAAGGCAACGCGATAGGCTCTGCAGCATACGCAACGGTAGCCCTCATCATGTCTTACATCGGGAGCTATAATAACGAAGACGCAACTCTGCTGTCGGTGATTGTCAGTATGCTTATCGGCATAATGATTGGCGTTGCGCTGGTGATGGTGTTCAGCGGCATGCTGTCCAACAATACTATGGACTCAGCAAGCGCTTTAGCCGATGCGACAGAAAAGCAGCTCCATGAGAACCCTGGAATTATCGAAGGTACCGTTAAGCCCGACTATTCCGCCATCATCGAATTGGCCGCCAATAATGCATTGAGGCACATGTTCGTACCGTCACTCATGGCACTTGTTACGCCGATTATTTTCGGCTACACGTTTGGCCCGGATTTCGTGCTGGGAATTCTGGTTGGTAGTACTGGAGCAGCAATCTCGCTCGCGCTCTGGAACGGTAATTCTGGAGGCGCCGCAGATAACGCTAAGAAAGCTATCGAAATAATGAGAGCGGAAGCAGCTGAACCTAGCCAGGAGCTGATTGCGGCTCATAAAGCCTCCGTTACTGGCGACACGGTCGGCGATACCAGAAAAGACGTTGTCGGTGTCGCAATCGACATTTTCATCAAGTCAATGGCAACTGTAGCGAATACGTTCGCTATGTCATTCAAGTCATATCATTTATTCTAAACAAACAGTAACTGTCGATCTTTCAAAAAGTATCCACCGGCTAAGCCGGTGGATTTTTCTTGCATATAACCTTTCAATGCTAGTTTCGGTTTTTTCGATAAGACCGAGCAAAAACTATTTCTTCTCTTTTTGGCGAGGGTTGCGGGCGCGATAATTAATAAACTTGCGAATTTCACTATAAAAATACACATTCCCCAGTATGAAACTGGGCACAAACAGGACTATCGTCGCTGCAGCGACATTTAGTAGCGCGATATCGAACGAATAAAAGATTGCAAATAATGCCGATAGTGCGGCGGTTATAAATAGTGCAAATGGGATAAAGTAGGCAAAGAAGAAAACCGTTCGCCCATATAAAGATTTGTGAAACTCGTAGAATTGTTTGCGAAGGCCTTCGCGATCAAGATCATATATGCTCATGCTTTAATCTTAGCACATTTATATTCAACCGATAGACTTAAATGCATGATAAGATAGTATTGATTGTATAGGAGAAGAATGGATGAGCAATGAAGGTTACGTCAAAGTAGAGGCAGAAGCTACTATTAATAAAAATGGTCAAATAGTTGGCTGGAAGGATTTAGAAAGTGGCCCAGATTCAGAGTATTGGTCGGAAGCTTCGCTCAGTTCCATTGAAGAAAATAATAAAGAGCGTGCTAGGTTATTCACCAAGCTAGGAGGCGCAGCCTTGAGAATAGGGCCGATAGAGCCGAACAAATATTACCCGTATTCCGAAGATACTTCAAACTTACAAAAAGGCGACAAAGTCCGCGGCTTTAAATTTGTACCATACGACCGCAACGAAGAAAAGAAACTCGAGGAGCTAAATAGCGCCTTCGCAAGTAAAGCTGCGGTCGCCGACGAGTTGCGCATTAGGGGTAATAAGTCTTTCAATTACCGCGCAAAAGTACCGAAATCTTTCGAGGGGCAAAAAGATGCGGCACGGTTCTATATCGGGCCACTGGACTACAGAGAAACAACCAGTTACGAAGGAAAATTCGGCGATAATGGCAAAGGTAGATACAGCGAAAAGCATGAAAAAATTGTCAGAAAGTGCAAAGATGCTTTTTTGTCCCAGGATCGGAATGATGAAAATATTGAAGATAAAATCGCAGGCAGGATGCTAGAGGCCTTTTTCCATCCGTTAGTCCGAAGTGGTTTTTTTGATTCGCCCGATGGAGAACCAGCGGCAGCCATACTCACGAGCGATTACGATGATTTTGTAAATAAAGCGGACTTTGCATTATTTATTCCCGTTGAAGGATTAGATAAAGACGGCAATACATGTATTGTGCATCAGCCAATTTGCCTAGATTTAACTATTGGGACCGGAAAAGGCAAAGTTGGCAAAATCCATGAAAACTACGACAAGCGGCACGGTTTTACGGATATCGTTTACCCGTCAACCTGTTCTGGCGATGCGTTACCAGAAATGAAGGATGTTCCGCATTTTGCTCTTTGTTTGCCTCGCGATAAAAGTGAGTTCTCTAGTTTTTGCGAAAGCCAAGCAAGTGGCAATCTACCACCTAAAGAAATCGGCGATCTTATTTACTATGAGCTATTCCGTCAGGCTGAACAGTGGGCGGCCTACTATTCCAGATTAGACGGCGACGACAACAGACGTAAGGCAAATATATACATCAACTTATCTAGGTGTTTCCAAAAGAAGCTGGGAGTAATTGGCAAAAAATCAAACGGTAGCGTAAGGCTGGACGTACTCGACCAAAGACACCCTGGAGCCTTAAGGTTTATCCATAGTTACAGAACTAAGTAAGATTATCGCGACATGTTTTAGTTATATATAAAAAGAGCGGCCGCATTGGCCGCTCTGAGGCTTTAATCTACCGGAGCCGGTCTCACCGGCGCGTAGCAAGCAAGCATTCCGCGCGTAGCAATGAAGCCCCGTTCAAGTTCATTCGGAGGCTCGGGGGCCCAATCCCATTGCTTAAGCCGCTTCTCATAGAAGTCTGCACGGGCCTTAGCGTCGGGGCTATCCCACAAAAGCTCGCGAACAGTCAGATTCTCATCTCCAATCTGATAATAGCCGAAAAGCTCATCGCAATTCGGCCAAATCGCGCGCGCGCTTTCTTCGACGCATCTCCAGGCAGTATCTTCAAGCTGCGCAAGTGTGTCGAACTTGGATTCGAGCTGCCCTGCAGATCGATAGAATCCCTCCTTCGACCACTCCATGTCATAATTTACATAGAGATAGTCTCCGACGTCCATTGTGGCTTCTTCTTCATGGTCGCCAAATGACCGCCCCCTTTCAAATGCGTCCTTGGCTTTCTTAACCCTTCCAAGCTGACAATATGCCTCTCCGAGCTTTCTCGCTACGTCGATATACGCTAAGAATGCCGCTCTATAAAGCTCTAAGTTACGGCTGTGTTCCATTTTTATCACCACCTTCCTGACGAATAGACACAACTCTAGGTATATATTACCATATTCGTCTTTGTTTGTCAATATGCAACTCGTTACCATCGGAGCGCATCGGTGTTTATGGTATCGTATGCGTAATTTGGCGACTATGGCCACTAAAAGATCTTTTTATGAAAGAAGGTTGCGCAACATGTCTCATAGAGTATTGGGCGAACCTCCAGAGGCGAATTCTACTCCGTAAATTAAGGATAAAAAACACACCCTGCGGGGTGTCTTTTTATCCTTAATGGCTGGGGATGAGGGATATAAACAATGCGCCGTTGTCGCAAGCGACCGGGCATTGGGCGAACCCCCAGAGGCGAGCCCAACTCCGTTAGCGAAGAAACAAAAAACAGCCCTGCGGGCGTTTTTTATTTCTTCGTGGCTGGGGATGAGGGATTCGAACCCCCGAATGGTGGGACCAGAACCCACTGCCTTACCACTTGGCGAATCCCCAACGGTCTTAACTATTTTAATACAATCATTTCAAAAATGCAAAAGAGCGTTATTTCAGAATATGGTATGATAGAATAGAATAAAAGCATAAGAACTACAAACAGGAAAACTAGGGTGGAACATAATAATACAGACCTAAAAACCTATCATTCGCTTGATTCCGTTGAGGAAGTCGAGGAATTTTACCAGGCAATCCGTCGCGAACGCCTAACGCATAAACTATCGCCTAATCGTCCGTACTGTTATTGGACAATTGAAACTTACGACAAGTCTAATGGCATTAGGGGTGGTGGAGGCCTCGGTGTCCTAGCGGCCGATATGCGTCGTGTAGCCGAGCAGTTACAAGTGCCTTTTGTGTTAGTGACACCCTTTTACCCATGGGAATCGCATCAGAAAATGCAGAACATGGAGCAGATTGATTATCACGAAGAGCGCAACTATCGAGAATTTGGTTTTAATTACGTCGATAAGGTACGTATTAAAACATCGACTAGCTCAGTAGAGCTTGACGTTGTCGAAAAACAGCTTGGTTCCTCCCGTTTCTTATGCATTACGGAGCCAAATTTTGGCGAACTTTATTCTGGCGAATCAGGATCAGACCATCGCCTCTATCAGGAAGTCGCCCTAGGTTTTGGCGGTTACCAGGCATTAAAACTGGTCGGTCTTCGCCCTGCCGTTATTCAGCTAAACGAAGTCGCAACATTCTTTGCAGCCGTGGCGCGCCTCGACGAGCTAGTCAGCTCGGGTATGGACTTTTATGAAGCTGTGGTTTATACGAGGAAGCACACTTTGTACACAAACCACACTCTCGTTCAGGCGGCTGAGGCAACTTTCCATTACAGTCAGTTTGAGCAGTATGTCTTCCCTAATATTAAATCTGTGGCCGTGAAGCGATGGCTATCAGATAAGTTTACCGATGGAATGATTAGGCTTTCTACTCCGACCGTAGAGATCGCAGAATTGCGTAGTGGTGTTTCTATCCTGCATGCAAGAGTCGCCAACTATCGTGACATTAATGGCGCAAAGATTAAATTCAAGAGCGTCACGAACGGTATCCATATGCGCACTTGGGTACTCCCAGAGATTATGAATTTTTATCGCGAGCATGGGGTGCTTGACCGTTTTGACCTTCCCACTACGCGCGGCTTCGAAGAAGCAGTTGATGCCATTACGGCTACGCAAATTCGCAACCTAAAAAGTCTCGGCCGTAAAAGGTTGAATGAGATTTTGCAGCACCGTACCGATCAATATGGAAACCAAATTCATATTCCAGAAGACGCATTCTTGTTCGATTTCAAGCGCCGTTTCGTAGATTACAAGAGGCCAACCCTACCGTTCAATGATCCGGATCGCCTAGCACGCATTCTTCAAGATAATAACGCGCACTACATTCTAGCAGGACGCGTACATATGGGTGATTCGAATATGTTCGGTAAGTTAATGAATACTTTACACCTAATTAACAGTCACCCAATTCTCCGTGAGCGCGTACACTACTTGCCGGATTACGACGAGGAGTTAGGCCTAGGCTTATCGCTAGGCGCCAACAGCTCAATCAATACACCTATCGTCGGCCTTGAGGCTTGCGGTACGAGCTGGATGAAAGATATTGCAAACATGGGTCTTCTAATCTCCACTCATGATGGCGGCGTAGCGGACCGTAGCTCAGACAACTACCTAACTATCGAGGGCAAGAATGAGGAGCAAGAGACCGAAAACCTTTACAAACAGATGGAAGTTGCTGCAAAAGCATGGCACAACGACCAAGAGCTAGAATATTGGATTCATAAAGAGCTTAAAGCTTACCTTGACGTTTGTTCCGGCTCGCGTATGATGCGTGATTATCTGAACTATTTGTTCTAAAAAACACTAAACCGGTATTTGCAAAAATGCCGGTTTTTTGATATACTCTTGACAAGAGTCCGAAAGGACTATTTTTAATGGGAGTAATTAATGGCAAACGTAACCAGAATTAAAGCGAAGGACGACGGCGCAAAGAATAAAGCCAACAAGTCCGATGACGCAGAAATTACTCGCAAGGTCACCATCAAGGCCAAGAAAAGCGAGAATAAAAAGGTCCGCGCCAAAGAAAATGCGGAAGCCAAAAAAGCAGCAAGAGCCGAGAAAAAAGCCGAAAGAAAAGCCGCAAAGCAAGGTAAGAAAGTATTTATTCTTTTCCGCCCATTTGCCGCAATCGGTCGTTACATCAAAGAATCCTTCCAGGAAGTACGCCAAGTACGTTGGCCGGACCGCAAGTCAACCTGGAAAATGACACTATCGGTAGTGTTATACGTTATCTTGATTGCAACAATCATCATGCTACTAGATGCGTTCTTTACCTTTATCTTTAGTAAAATATTAAGCAACGTTTAGGAGAATTTACAAAATGGCAGTTAACCGTTATGATGGATCTCGCGCATGGTACGCTATTAGTACCTACTCGGGTTATGAAGATAAGGTCGCAGATTCCATCAAACAACGTATCGGTAGCGTCGATCTTGCAGATAAAATATTTGACGCCATCGTTCCAAAGGAAAAACAAATCGAAATCAAGAACGGCAAGCGTCGCGTCGCTGATAAGAAAATCTTCCAGGGATATGTATTAGTGGAAATGTGCCTCTCGGACGAAACCTGGTATATCATCCGAAATACGCCTGGCGTAACTGGCTTCGTTGGTACTGGCACCCAGCCAACGCCAGTCTCAAACAAAGAGATTGAAAAGATTAAGAAGCGTATGGGTGTTGAAGATCCGAAGTTTACCGTCAACTATGAAATCGGCGAAGTCGTCTCGGTCACCGATGGTCCATTCAAAGGCTTTGAGGGTACTATTTCCGAAATTGACGCCAATAAGGGCAAACTCAAGGTGCTTGTCTCGATGTTCGGTCGCGAAACAGCCGTCGAGCTCGACGCCTTACAAGTTAAGAAAATTGACGACTAAAAACATCACGAGGAGCCATAATAATGGCTCCTTTTTTGTGTATTTAAAAAATCCCCGGGGAAACCGGGGATTAGTCTTGTTAGTACGGGGCGGCCTACATTGAGCTCAAACATTCGAAAGTTTGTACGGCGGAACACATCTTTTGTCGAAATAGATATGAAAAATCGACGATTTAGCTATCGCAGTGGCGAGATCGTAAACCAGGATACAATATTTACTACCGTAATTAAACTCGTTTATGAACGCCACGAGAAAATCAACAAGTGCTCGGCCAAGTAAATCTTTTTCTATAGCGTCGCCATAGGCTGCGGCTTTTCTGACGGCATCTATTGCTTCCTTTAAGTGCGAAGAAAACGACGATTCGTCAAGCGTGTCGCCTCGATATCCGGTCTTAAATATGAAGGCTTCCCGAAGAAATGCTTCCAGATTTATTTCGACTTGCTTTAGCTCGCCAAATACTGGATAGTAGAACGACTTAATCTCATGTCCGCTCTCGGTGAACATATAGGTTACGTTTATCATTGAGTCGATCATGTCCGTAAACTCGGGAGCGTTGGCTTCGATATCTTCATCACTCATTTTGGCCGCGAGTGCGTCTCGTACTGCCCGCACGAGATAGTCGTTGGTTCCATACGCGTGCGATAATATGGAAGTCACACGAAGCATGCCATTCTGGTCCATACCCACCTCCTTAGTAGCCACTATACGGCTGCGGGATACCACCGCTAGACTGAGATTTTTCGGCAATGCAGCTCGCATCTTTAGGCTCCGCATCGCTATTCCTGGCCTCATTCATCACGCAATTGTTCAGATCAACCTCATAGGGGCGCGGAATATGGTCCCCACTCGTACTAGCGCCTGCGTTTCCTTTCTCATCTTTACCCATTACTAAAACCTCCCTTATAAAAGAACTAGTTTTTTAGCTACATTCAATATTGTAACATTTTTTTCTGTTTTTCGCAAAAGACCAGCCCTAGCGATGCGGGCGGCTTGCTAATGTGGCGAAAATAAGGTATAATTAACAGCGTTACGCACGTTTAATTAAACGTAATTTCCGACGAAGCGCTTCAAAGTCGGAGAAGGAATATTAATAAAATGGCAAAGAAATGTATCGGCAACCTCAAGTTGCGCATTCCTGGTGGCAAAGCTACGGCTGGGCCCCCAGTAGGTAGCACCCTTGGTCAGTGGGGTCTTAATATGATGGACTTTATCAATCCATTCAACGAGAAGACCAAAGAATTCGCTGGCAAGAACGTTATCGTCCATATCAAAGTTTACGAAGATCGTACTTTTGATTGGGTTTGCCTCGGACAGCCAGTAGACGATTTAATCCGCGAAAAAATCAAGCTAGATAAAGGTAGCGGGAAGCCAAACACTGAGAAAGTTGGCAAAATCACGATGGCTCAGATTAAAGAAATTGCCGAGATTAAGAAAGATCAGCTTAACGCGATTGACGAAGCTGGCGCTTGCAAAATCATTGCTGGCACCGCACGTTCGATGGGCGTAGAAGTTGTCGACTAATCATCAAAAAGCTCCCCAGATGGGGAGTTTTTTGGTTTATTTTATTTTACTGCAAAGCCCGTCTCGAGCTCCGATTTAACATAATCTGGATCAACGCGTAGCCAATACATGGTCATAAATACGGTGACTGCATCTATATTACGGTTTCTTTCGTAGATTTTTTTCGCCGTCCAGCCATCTATCTCGAGCGCCGGCGAGTAGTCGTAATTTTGGTTTTTTCTCCACGTTAAGAATTCGTTAGCAATATCGTCGTATTCAGCGAGCTGTTTAGCATAATATTCAGCATCACCAGTACTATATTTTAGCTCGTCGGTCAGACATTTTACGATTTCCTCACTCATCTTCGTCCTCCTTTCTTTAACAAGTACGAGCTGACGACCATACTTCCGAATTTACCGCCCATATCAAATGATTCACGCTCCATCGTTTGGTCCCTATATTTGGAGTAGCTATCTTCCGCAGAAATATAATCAAAGCCATTAATTACATACATCTCGCCGCGTTTGTCGCTATGCAGCTTACCGTACTCTTCTTGATATGCGTGCAAAAATTCATGAGCTATAGTGTCGGCAATCTCATTGATAACCTTCGTCGTAACATACTCTTCGCCACTGTTTTTATAATCGTTTCGCATACACGTCTCGATATATTTAGCATTAACTTGGAGCACTTTGCTCGTTGGACTATAGAAGCCGTAGGTGCCATCTTTATCTTCGTCGGACGTATCGATTATTACTTTTATGCCAACACTCTCAAGCTTAAACAGCTTCTTGAAGGTGTGCTCGAGTGTCTTAATCATAGCTGCATAATTCTTCCCGTCTGGGCCGAGGCTGTCTGCGGCTCTATCTATCTCGGCTTCAGGTATCTTCTTGATCAAGCTATCCACATAGGACCGCGTCTCTGCACGGTCGTTTGCGTTTGGATGGTAAATATGCTCAGCTAACTCACGGTAATACTCGCCCAACTCTGAAGCGCTACAATGTTTTTCTCTACATAGGTATCGGATAGCAAGGTCCACGTCACGCTGCATAGCAGGCGAACCTTTAATTTGGCCGTTATCGCGATCGGCTAAGTAAGCAAGCGTATGCGCGCGACGCTCCCTGTATATGCGCCCGCACGCATCATATTCTAGGCCATCTTGATCATAATCCATCACTAAGTCGGCTTCATCTAGCGTAAGGTAATCTGGGTCAAACCTACCATCGGCACGAAGTTGCGTAGCAGCGATATCAATAGCACGAACTTTCTCGTTATTGTAGTATTCCATCCGCTCTTTGGCATAATTAGCCACACTTTTGCCTGCTTGTTTCGCCCAATAGTTCAAAGCCCACATTTCGCGCTGACTAATGCGGCCACGATTTGAATAGTAGGCGCTTATCACCTGCCCTTCATTGTATCGCTGAGCAAGAGTAAGCTCTAATTGTTCTTTGATAAATTTCTCACCGCCAAACCTAGCGATAAGCGCCCTATCTGTCGCAGAGAGTGCTTTGCCGTCAAAAACACTAGCCTCATAAGCCTTAACGGTATTATGCAGGCGTTTTAGGTCTGGTTTGATTGCAGATTCCCTACCGCCAACTATTTGCCCAATCTCTTGATTAGTCAGCTCGTCTGGTATTGGGCTCTCGCCAGGCGGCAATTCTTCCATAGGAAGTGGTTCGATTAATTCGTACTGCGGCCCCTTGTCGCCAAGTTCATCTTTCTCGGTTGGAACATCAAGATCTGACCAATCGCCCTTATCGTTCGTTTCGACTTGCGAATCGTCGCCCTCTGGAGTATCCTCCGGGCTATCTGTTGGCGTTTCATCGGCTTTATCAAGCTCGTCCCACGGCGTATTATTGTCCGCATCGGCGGGCGCAACCTCTGCGCTTGTTTTCTCTCCTTGTGCCATCTATCGTTATTTTACCATAAGCTAATAAAAAAACGATACAAAAAACTACAGGCTTACCGCTCTACTTGATTTTCTATCCGTTTTGTGCTACAATTAGAAGAGTTAATTTTAATTGTCGGGAGAGTATTTACTCGCTTGTACCGCGAAAGGATGTTTTTATGGCCAAAGAAGAAGCCAAAGAAATTATCGATACTCCAGTAGAAGAAGTTACTGAAGAGAAATTTGCTAAAGCTGGCAAAAAATCTAAAAAACACGTTGAAGAAGTAAAAGCTGAAGAAGAGCGCCAAGCTCGCAAAGCAGAGCGCGCTGCTGAGCCAGAAAAGAAAGTTGGGCCAAAGCCCGTCACTCGTAGCCGCCTAGAGCGCCGTGGTAAAAACTACCGCAAAGCCAATGAAAAAGTCGAGAAAAACAAAGCTTACAGCCTCGAAGAGGCGGTAAAACTCGCAATCGAGACTAGCCCAGTTAAGTTTGACGCCACACTAGAAATGCATTTCCGCCTCGGCGTAGACCCACGACAGGCAGATCAGAACATTCGTGCAACCGTCACTTTGCCAGCTGGTACTGGTAAAGACGTGCGTGTAGCTGTATTTGCGCCACTAGATATCGCTAAAGCAGCAAAGGCCGCCGGTGCAGATATCGCCGAGGATGAAGAATTCACGAAGCGTCTCGATAAAGAACAGCTAGATTTCGACGTTCTTATCTCTACTCCACAATATATGCCAAAACTCGGTAAGTACGCCCGTCTTCTTGGTCCAAAAGGCTTAATGCCGAATCCAAAAGCTGGTACGGTTACTACCGACATCGAGAAGGCCGTCAAAGAAGCAAAGGCCGGCAAGATTGAATACCGCGTCGACAAACAAGCTATTGTCCACGTAGGTCTTGGCAAGCTTAGCTTCGGCGCAGACAAATTAATGGAGAATATCAACGCTTTCATAGAAAGCCTAAAAAGCCAAAAACCTGCATCTATCAAAGGTCAATATGTTAAGTCCGTCTACATCTCCACGACCATGGGTCCTAGCATACTAGTTGAAAATATCTACAACTAACGGATCAACAGTTCAAAAAATCCCCCAGTTGGGGGATTTTTTAGTGTTTTATTCTGGGAAGATGCTTCCATCGGCCTGCCTACAAGCAAGATACCCACTCGGAAGATCGTCATCGATATAGCTATAATCTTTCATGAAATCTAAGACCTCTTTTGAATAGTTAGAACAATCACCTACAGCCTGCGCGCCCTTAACTATTGTCTGCCATTCCGCATCACTCGTAGTGCTCTTGTACCACACTCCGGCACCACCAGTACCAGATGCGCCGACGCCACCGATTGCATAGAGATACTTTCCGTCATTCGTGAATTCAAGTTTATTAATAGTCAAATATACATCTTCGTCCGACGAGACGCCGGCCACCTTTTTCAACCCTTCTATATCAATCCGCGTAAGCCTATCCGACATTTCTTCTCGCTCATCGCCGTCACCCTTCTCAAGTTGCGAGATTTTTTCTTCTTTTTCTTTTAGTTGTTGTTCTACATCAGCCAGCCTATTCGTGTCGCGGTTGCCCTTTGCGATAATCATAGCGGCAAACGCACCGCCAATAATTAATATCACTAAGAGAACAATAGAACAAATCATCCAACTTTTGCCGCTTTTCGTATTTGCAGCTTCTTTCGCGTTATAGTTCGCGTCGACCATACTCGACATCGTTTATTCTCCTACTAGCACTGAATATCCATCATCGGATAAGCAGAATTTTATGCCTTTTAATACCATCTTCTGTTCGCTGTTCAGGCCAGAGCATGTCATCTGATGACCCTCCCAGAGTTTCTTCCATTTGCTGTCGCTAGAGTCGTTTTCTTTATAATAAACAATAGCAGCCCCCGAACCACCAGTAGAACCATAGGAGGCATCCACGACTATATATTTTTGCTCACTTTGAGTTAGGATATTTGCGTTTTGCAATACAAATTTATCCTTTGGCACCCCGGTATCAATTATCATCTGCTCTTTTAGCCCGTTCAGGTCAACTGATATCTTATCGGTCGCAACCTCCGCTTCGGTCGGCTCTTTTACTTCTGCCTGCGTCGCGGCTGGCTTATTCTTTAGCTCGGAAATTTCATTGTCCTTTCTAGCTATTTCTTGATAAGCCAAAACCTGCATAACTACAAGCGCAACTAGGCCCGCCAATAAAATACCTACCACTATAATCCAGCCAATATTGCTTTTATGTTTTACCGACGCAGGCACATCGCCATGTATGCGCGCATCAAACGAATCTTGCATGTATTACTCCTTCTTTGTTTTTATTTTAGCATGAGCGGTATCGTCATTGGCAATAAAAATATGCCCCTCTCGAGTTGGGGCATATCTTTTAGCGCTTCTTTTCCTTTACTTCATTGCGACCAAGATTTTTCTTCGTTTCCGTGAAGATCACATGTTTGCGCAAAACTGGATCATACTTGCGAAGACTTAGCTTGTCTGGCGTATTCATAGTGTTCTTCTTGGTATAGTAAAGGCGAATACCAGATTCTTCGGACACCATGCCGACAAGCTTACGCTTGGTATTATTTTTCTTTGCCATATTGGGACTATTTTAGCATATCTGTTGAGTTTTGTAAAATACAAGAAATAAGGCTTTGTTACATAACGATGTTTTTACGATTCTCTCGAAATAAGCTATTATTTATATTAAAGGAGTTAGAAGATGAAGATTATCGAGGGAACGAAAGAAAACTTCGCAGAAAAAGTCTTAAAGAACAAAAAGCCGGTACTGGTCGACTTTAGCGCTGAATGGTGCCCGCCATGTCAAGCTCTGCATCCAGTCCTAGAAGAACTGGCGGAAGAACGAGACGATTTTTTGATTGTTACTGTAGATATTGACGAAAATCCTGACTTAGCCGACCAATATGAAGTTTCCTCAATTCCCTGCGTTATGGTTTTTAAAGACGGTAAAGAAGTCGATCGAAGGGTTGGCCTACAACCTAAAAAACGCTTAATAAAGATGGTGAGTGAATAATGTATGATATCGCAATTGTCGGCGGTGGTCCAGCCGGCCTTACGGCAGCAATTTATGCTGTCCGAGCAAATAAAAAAGTACTCGTACTAGAGTCGGTAGCCTGCGGGGGGCAAATAATCAACACTTCCAAAATTGACAACTATCCAGCAGCACCTGGTATCACTGGTTTAGAATTTGGCCAAACCCTACAAAAGCAGGTCGAGGATTTAGGTGCGGAAATTGAATTTGAAAACGTCGTAAAGATATCGCATGATAGCAAATCCAATCTTATCATAACGGAGGACGACCAATATAAAGCCAAGGCGGTCATTCTTGCCAACGGAACCGAACCTCGCAAGCTTAATCTTGATAACGAGGATAAATTTACTGGCTTCGGAATATCTTATTGCGCAACCTGCGATGGCGGTTTCTATAATGGTAAAACTGTGGCCGTAAATGGTGGAGGCAATTCCGCCCTGCACGAGGCGCTATATTTGTCCGGTATAGCCGAAAAAGTATTTTTAATCCACCGTCGCGAAAGCTTTCGCGGAAGCGAAGATTTGGTTAAAAAAGTCCGTGCGGCAAAAAATATTGAACTCGTATTAAACTCTACTATCGTAGCCCTAAACGGCGACCGAAGACTCCAGAGCATAACCGTAGACCATGGTGGCAAAACCGAGGAAATATCACTTGATGGGTTATTTGTGTCAATCGGCAGAATACCAAAAGCGAAAGATTTGATTGATGGATTAAAAGTAGACGAAAGTGGCTATGTTATAGCAACGGAAAATTGCGAAACTAATATTAGTGGCATATTTGTGGCCGGAGACGTCCGCAAAAAGGACCTTCGTCAGTTGGTGACGGCTACCAGTGACGGCGCAATAGCCGCAACGGCCGCATTAAACTACCTAGCAGAGTAATCACTCTATGAGCATGTTTTGCGTTATAAAGTAGACCGTAAGAATAATCGCAACGGATAAACCTATCATCCAAGAACTCTCCAATAAAAGTACGGCGGTTTTTTTAAGCGTCGACAGGAGACGTTCAATGAATTCTTTTCGACGTTCGCGCTGTTTTTTACGCCGCAATGCTTCTCTTTTTGCCTCGTCCTCGTCTTTTTTGCGGTCGGGTTTTTTAGTTTCTTTTGGTAGTGGAGTGTTCTCCGTCCTAACGATTACCTCGACAGGTTCCTCGTTTGAGCTAGTGAATAAGAAGGACATTAATAACCATATCGCTATACCACCAGCGATTAGTAGAAATACAGTAGTACCATCAAGCTGAAGCGTAGCGCCGAATATAGACATATCCTTCATATCTGTTTTCATTATACACTAGCACAATATGCCAAGGTGCATGATGGTATAATACTAATAGATTAAGAAAGGATATTATGTTTGATTTTAAGGAACAAGTCGCCGTTGTGAGTGGCGCTTCTAGTGGACTCGGCAAACAAATGGCGCTTGCTTTAGCTCGCCAAGGCGCAAGCTTAGTAATTCTCGCACGTCGCTTTGAGCGCCTAGAGGCTTTTAAGCCCGAACTCGAGAAAGCAGGGGCGCCTAAAGTATTACCTATAAAATGCGATGTTACTAGTACTGAGGATATTGAAGCCGCGGCCGCGAAGGCTGAAGCGGAGTTTGGTAAGGTGGATATACTTTTGAACTGTGCAGGGTCTTCAAAGGACAAAGGTGTAACCGAGATGAGCGATGATGAATGGGATTTCACCATAGCCACCGACGAGACTTCAGTTTTCAAGATGACTAGGGCTTTCGCAAAAATTATGCAGAAACAAAAGTACGGTAGAATTATTAATATTGCCTCAATGTATGGCCTTGTAGGTAATACTGAGATTCATACAGTTGCCTATCACGCCTCCAAGGGCGCAGTGGTAAACTTTACACGAGCCGTAGCGGCTGAATTAGCCACCGACGGTATCACATGTAACGCAATTTGCCCTGGTTATTTCTATACCGAATTGACTACTGAAGTCCTTGACACTGATCGTTTCCAGGAATTTGCCAAAAGCCACGTCCCAATGCAACGCTATGGCCAAGCCGGAGAGCTCGATGCCGCCCTACTTTTCTTAGCCAGCAAAGAAGCTAGTTATGTTACTGGCGTAATTTTACCCGTAGACGGCGGTTATACGGCCGTGTAAATGCTTATGCATGAGCCAAGCCTGAAACTGCGGTATAATATACAACTAGGCAAGACCTAGAACATTACATTGGAGGTGTCGTCATGAAGAAACAGGCTATACGGTGGGCCCTAGTAGTCATATGGCTATTATTGACGGTCTACCTATCACAACAAAATGCCGCTGAAAGCGCTGCTACTTCTGGATGGTTGGCGCAAAAGATTTATGCACTAATCAGATTAATCGGCATCAATGTGTCGTATCGTGGATTCCATACGCTCATTCGCAAGATGGCACATTTTGGCGTGCATTTCGTTTTAGCTTGGCTAGGCTATCGTGCACTATTAGCCACTTGCAACAAACGCCTGAATGCGATTATTGTTACCTTTTTATTCTTCGGGTCGATCGCTATCTTAGACGAAGCTATCCAGAGCGTCGCTCCTGGGCGCGCCATGATGGCATTTGATGCATTTATTAATCTGTGCGGGATTACAGCTGGAACCATCGTAGGAATAGCCAAGACTAGGCGGTAAACAAAATGCCCCACGCTGGGGCATTTTTTATTTCTTGTTTGCCCATTCTGGCGGGTCAATATCGAAAAGAATTTCAGGCGTATGTTGGTTTACGACTTCTGGATCCACGCCAAAATAATGCCGATAGGTCGTATCAACGGATCCGTATTTAGCCTGTTTTTTATCAAAGCCGAGCTTTTTTGCAGTTTCCCAGACAGACTTTTCCGTTGGGCCTTCTATCTCCATAAAGGTCGGAATCCACGGCCATGTATCGATGCAGATTTCGACCTTGCCAAACCGCCAAATTTCTCGTTTTGTTTCTTGTTTGGCTTTTATTTCTAAGCCACACCCCTTCAAGAACAAAATCGCATCATCATAACTATTAACTTCTATATTTACCTCTTTGGTGCCCATGATAGAGTGGTCGTTGCTAACGTTCTTGTAGGTCATTACGATTTTGTCGCCTTCATCACGCACGCGCGCAAAAGAATGCTCGCCCGTATAAAATACGACGCGACGCATAAGTGTTTCCGGCTTAATCATTTTTGCGCCGATTTCGGAAAGTTTAGCACGCACATCATCTTTATTTATGTCTAAAAATTGAGCTTCAATTTCGTTTTTCATACCTGTTTTATAACACAGCTTCCCACTAAACAGAAGCCCCGCAATGCGCGACAATGAAAAACCCTGGGGACAAGCCCCAGGGCAACATGATTTGATGGTTTTAAAGTTGACCTTATTCAAGCCCTTCTTCGGGTTCTTCGTACTCAAAGGCCCATATTCCGTCAGCTTCCAGGAAGAAGTCTTTAATAGTCTGAATCGCCTCGAGCGCGCAAGCGTAGTCTTCGTCGGACTTGGCGCCAGACACACATACATAGATGCCGCAATAGTCATCATACTCAACGGAGGGCTCCCCGTTGACGGTGCTACATTTCACCCTCTTTACGACAACACAGAGCGCGCCGCGATGCGCCGCATAGCCGTATTCCTCCGTGCGATTCGCCCGAAGAAAATCAAGACCAGACACCAGGCCAACACCCAGATCCTGAGCGAGCGAGCAATCTGCAATCTTGAGCGCGGAATACCCATAGCAATCTACGGTCGCTTTGCGCCCATCTTCGACAACATTGATCACTCGGCTGCCACCGGGCGAGACCGGGAAGACAAACTCGTAATCTACGATGTCGGGAGCGGGACCACTGAAGTCACTCAGGCCGCCGAGCCACTCGTCTGCTTCGGCGCAAAGCGGATACCCCAGAATGCGTATTGCGCCGTTTCCGGTTTCGCGGAATACAGATATCTCCTTGGCTTTTGTTCTTACGGTGTCGCGAATCGCCTTCGCCAGATCGGTAAATCCTCTCAATAGTTTCACCACCTTTCATTAATGTGCAAATCGTCAATAAATGACGAATCAATAGTTGTTTTAATTATAACATATTTTTGCTATATACACAATATGCAGCCAAGCGAGATACGGGCGCCCGTCTCCTTTTCGTGATAAAATTTATTCTATAGTAAAGACAGTATCAGCTATATTTCAGGAGATAGAATGAGTTACCTAAGCCAATTACCGAGCACAATAAAGGATTACTTTAAAATCTTGGAGCCTGTTTTTCCAAAATGGCTTGAAGATTATATAGAGGTACCAGCTATGCTACGATCGGCATCGATAAGTGATAGTTGCGGAATTTGCTATACCGCCCTAGAATCGTACAATTTCTTTTTTTCAAATTTAGACCATTCAGTTGCCGTTGCGCTAATAGTTTGGCATTTCACGCATAATAAAGAGCAAACTTTAGCTGGATTATTTCACGATATCGCTACGCCCGCTTTTAAACATTGTATTGATGTAATGAACGGCGATGGAGCACGACAAGAGTCGCTCGAATTGTTAACGTCGCAGTTTATCGAGAATTCGCCCGAAATTATGCGTCTGCTTAAGAGAGACCACATAAAGTTGGAAGATATTGATAATTATCATATTTACCCAATTGCAGATAACGATGCGCCACGCCTCGCGGCTGACCGTCTCGAGTATTCATTCTCGAATGCATTATCGCGCTATAGCAAATTTAGCCTAGATGATATTAGTGAGCTTTATGAAGATATTGAAATCCAAGAGAATGAAGACGGATTGCCAGAACTAGGTTTCAAAACAAAGAAGTTGGCGCGCAAATTCGTAAAAGTTACTAGCGAAATGGCCGTTATTTATCGCAATGAGTGCCCGAGATATTCCACTCACTTTATCGCCGATGTTTTAAGAAGGTTAGAAATGTCTGGCAAAATCCACGTTAGGGATCTATTCGAAAAGAGGGAGGGCGAAATCTTGGACTTAATCGAAAAATCCGAATGGGGCGACATATTTAAGAAATGGCGAAACGCTAAGAAAGTAGAGAACTCCGAAGTAGAGCCCGAAGACGTATATTGGGTAAGAGACACATTAAAGGTAAGATACATCGACCCGCTCGTCAATGGAGAACGCATTTCGAAAATATGCAAAATCGCCAAAAGGTATATTGATAAGAATTTGGGCTACAAGATGGAGGGATATCTTTATATCCCAGGCATAACATTCCATTCGGAACTAAGCTAGCAAAAAGCCCCGGCTGGTTGCCGAGGTCTTTTCGCCCTAGAATAGAACGACGAGGAGCTTATTTGATAATATCAAAGTCGGGGTATCCCGCCTTATGCATCGCTTCGATTACCGATGCGGCGTCCTTAGGTCTGAGGAAAATAGCGGGAACAAAAAACTCGCAAACATTTCTGTTTACGAGTTTCAATAATCATTCTATGGAGCCGCGACCGGGATTTGAACCCGGGACCTCATCCTTACCATGGATGCGCTCTACCAACTGAGCTATCGCGGCATGGGTATATTTTACCACAGATAAGCGGTAGCTTCAAGCGTAAGGCGATTATTCGTCAAAATGGTTCTCGAAATCGTCCATTATCCTATCGCGGGTCTTGTTGAACTCCTGACGCGAGTCTTCGAAGTCTTTGTTGATCTTGATTGCAAAAAATATAGAAAAACCAATTATTACGAGCGTAGCAATTGCAACGACTACGACAATAACCTTTCTAAACTTCAGCGATTGATCAACGCTGTCGAGCAATTTTAGTTGAATATCTTTTGCTTTTAATCTGACTTCTGGATCTACGAAATCTTTATCGTATTCCACGGCATAAGCGCGGCGGCAGTTTGGGCATTTGACATTCGCCTCGCCAACATCGAATTCTAAGTTAGCATGGCAATTTGGGCATTTTTTCTCTATAATCTTCATTCTTTAACAATTCCTTCCCTAGAATCCATAACGGAACGATTCAGCTCTTCTTGCCGCCTAACCTTTTCGTCGTAGCTAGTAGTGCTGTCAGTCCAAATCTCATCTGGTTTTTCCTGTTTTGTTATTTTAGCTTGTAGGTATGTGCCGCCAAAACAGATAAATGTGACTACAATCAGCAGAAAACAAAAGAATATCATCTTTTTGCTCGCCTGTTTTTCCCAAAATGCTTCTCTTTTTTTAGCCATTACTTAATTTCCGTTCCGCCCCATTCTACCACCGTGAAGCCTTGACGACTAATCGGCGATAGCTGCTGTGGCTTTGTTTCGATTTCAGTGTCGAGATTTTGATATTCCATCACAATGCGAATCATTGTATCTGGCTTTGGAGTGACGATTAATCCCATATTTTTCTCTATTTCAGCCGCGGTCTGAAAGCGAATGAAAGTGTATGGTTTTTCTTCGAGAATACCCGCCCAATAGGTTATAAACTCCTCGCGTTCTTTGAAATTCAGGCCCAAAACCGCAAGTTTTTCGTCCAAGAATGACTCTACTTTTTCTCGAGACACTACAAATCCCTCTTTGAGACTGTCCGAGCTATACTTCTTAGTGTTCTTCGACTCGTAATATAATGCGTAATATTTTTTACCATTTTGATCCGTGAGCGTGCCGTTCGGCCGTGCTGTTACAGTCCATCCTTTTTGGTAATCTGGGTAGTCTGTGGTTAAGCACTCAGGGTTACTTAGCATGACATTAACCTTTGTAGTCTTCGTTGGATACAGATACACTATTGGTTTTTTGACTGGTATGTCAGCTGTATTATCATGCTCGCTCGCATCCCAACTAATCGTAACCGTCTTCGGCTGAATGTTCTGAATCTGAATAAGAGCCACGCTACCTCTAACACTAGAGTCTCCCCTAAGTGTCGAGTATGACCCATAAATATGAATATTGTAAGACTCGTCGCGTGTTACTTTTTCGATATCCATCACGCTAAAACCAGCAGCTTCCTTTGCGACTGCGATAATAGATCCAGTCTTAAAGAAATCGGAACCAACGGAATAGACAAATGGAGCACCGTCATCGTCCTTGACCGAATTTATAACATCCACAAAATCGTCTAGCTCCGACGAGCTGCGAATTATTGCATACTCCTCGTCTTTAACTCCATTTAGCGCCAAGAAAGAGTTCGTAGCTTCCTCGGAATCGCTCGATGGTGCATTATAATCAACATAAACGCTATCGTAATCAACTTCAATTGACTCTATTATTGGCCTGACGGCAGTCTGTTCACTTTGCTCGTCAGTATTATTAGTACATTTATTCGATACCTGAATACCTATAAGCACTAGACCAAGTACGAATACGGCACCAAAGGCTACTACTAAAATTGTCGTCATTGCTATCTTGGAATCAACATAATTCTTCGATACGGCTTTTTCGTTGTTCTGGCTCGACTCGCCACCCTTTTCTTCCATGTTGCGTTTTTGCCCTTTCCTTAGATTTTCATTATTTCTGCTTCTTTTTCAGAGAACAACTTGTCAATTTCAGCATTAAAGTCTTTGATAATATCATCAACTTCTTTTTCGGCGCGCTTCTTGGCATCCTCAGCTAATTCAGCAGCCTTAATATCCTTACGCGCATCATCACGTGCTTTACGAAGGGCAATTTTCGCCTCCTCGACCTTTGCGCTCGTAGTCTTTACGATTTCCTTACGGCGCTCTTCTGTAAGCGGAGGAATCGGCACGCGAATTACGCGGCCATCATCAGACGGGTTGAGACCGAGTGATTGGTCGGCGCGAATAGCAGCGGAAATCTTACCAATGTTTGACGCGTCGTATGGAGTGATCAAGAGCATAGTTGCGCCCTGGACGGTCACGTTGGCAATTTGATTCAGTGGCGACATTTGGCCGTATACCTCTGCCCTGACATTAGCAAGCATATCAGGATGCGCACGACCAGTGCGTACTTTTTTTAACTCTTCTTTAAAATGTTCGACCACGGTGGTCATCTTGGTTTTTACGCTGTTAGTATTGAACATAGTTTTTCAAACTCCTTCTCGTCTTTAAACTTTAGTACAATATCGCCGGAACCACGCGCATTCGTGCGAACCTTTACGCCAACCCCTAGCTTTTTGCTAAGTGCAGCAGCACGAGACTCACTCTCGGCGCTCACTGGGCGTTCCTCGGCTTTCTGGGCCGCTTTAGCACGCGCTTTAACTTCCACCATATATTGCTCGACTTTACGAGCGCTCCAGCTTTCGTTGATGATTTTCGGCAAAACTGCCTTGATTTGCTCTGGCGTAGCGGTAATTAATGGACGCATTTGCCCTTCGGATAGTTTATGCTCGACCATCGCATGCTTCGCTTCTTCTGGCAGGCTTAACAAGCGCATAGTGTTAATGACAGCGGACTCGCTCTTACCAACACGCTTAGCGACTTCCTCGGAACTCATATTGAATTGGTTTTTGAGTTTCGCATAGGCGGTTGCCGTCTCGATGGCATTTAGATCTTCGCGCTGAACGTTTTCGATAAGCGACAGCTCCAGCCGGTTCTGCGCATCTAATGATCGCACAATTGCGGGAATTTTTTCTATTTCGGCAATTTTAGACGCGCGCCAACGACGTTCTCCAGCAACGATCTTATATTTGTTGCCGTCTTTCGTTACAACAATGGGTTGCAATACGCCATGTTCTTTAATCGAGTTGGCCAATGCTTGTAGTTGCTCAGGTTTAAAATCGCGTCGCGGCTGGTCGGGGTCCGGCTCAATGTCGGACACCTTTATTTCACGCAATTTGCTATCTTTGGCATCTTCGTCCGCCGTTGGATCAAAAGTGGAGTCGATACTCTCCGTCGGAATTAACGCCTCAAAACCTCTCCCTAGTCCGCGTGCGCTCATTTTTCAATCCTTTCCAATACTTCATCAGCTAACGATTTGTATGCTTTCGCGCCTTTGCTAAAGCGGTCGTACTGGCCAATAGCAACACCATGACTTGGAGCCTCGGCCAAGCGAACGTTGCGCGGGATTGTAGTCTCAAATACCTTGTCTTTAAAATATCGCTTCAGCTCTGCTAGCGTTTGTGAGCTAAGGACCGTGCGACGATCATACATCGTAGCAAGAACGCCGAGTAATTTGAGCTTTGGGTTCATTGCTTTCTTGACTAGATTCATACTCTCAAGTAGCTGCGCAACGCCTTCTAGTGCGTAGAATTCCGTCTGAACTGGAAGCAAAAGATAATCAGCAGCAATCATGCCATTAACCGTCAGTAACGATAAGCTCGGCGGACTATCGATAATAATATAGTCGTATTCATCCTTGATTGAATCAATAGCCTTCTTTAGAATGCGAAATTTGTCTTCCATATCAGCCATTTGAACTTCGACGTTCGCGAGCTCGGGCATGGTTGGCGCGACAAAAAGCTTCTTAATTTTTTGATTAGCCTGGCAAATTACATTCTTAAATTCAGTCTCACCAAGCATGACATCGCACATAGTTTCTTTGAGGTTGCGTTTGTCTATGCCGAGTCCAGAGGTAGCATTTCCCTGAGGATCAAAATCTATTAACAATACTGTTCTGTTTTTCTTTGCAAGATAAAATGCTAAGTTGATAGACGTCGTAGTCTTACCAACACCTCCTTTTTGATTGGTAACCGTAATCACCTTTGCCATATGTCTATTTTATAATAATCTCCACTTTTATTAAAGAGGTATTACCAAATATAAGACTCTATAATCTCCGGTAATGGAATTTCTAATAGAATAAGGCCCCCCTCTTCGGCACGCTCGCCGATATAATGGATTAGGTCGACTTCTTCCTCGAAATAATGAATTTTTGGGTTTTCGGGGTCAGTACCAGTAGTGCTACCCAATACGCAAATATCCGTTAAAAGTTCTGTATTTATAGTTTTAATCTTTTCCGCATCATCAATGATGACAGTTTTTGCTGGAGATTCTAATGCCATTATTGTCGCACAGCCAAGCTTTACGTCATCCGCGGCTACATAGGCCGAATCGTCAATTACAATAGTTCCACCAATGCCCTTTGCTGGTGACATGCGACCATGCAGTGGCACAATGGAGTCGGTACCGGCGATTAATTTTTCTTTTGGTATCTGGAATTGCTTGCCAACTGCACAAGCCATAATAATCGGACGAATATTGTGTTCGCCAAGTATTTTGATTTTAACGTGAAGTCGGTCGCGCTCTTCGTCGATAAAGTCACCTTCATAGCCATCAAGCGAGAAACTGCTATTCTCAAAGTAGAAGTCGGCCGGGAGCTCATCGCCATAAGTATATATGTTGGGATTCTTGAGGTATTTTGCGAACTCTTGCGGAACGTCATTAAAGTTCACAAACACGCGCCTAGCGATATTCGCAATCGAGAAGAAACGTTGCGCCTCTTCGTCGGTTCGGCAACTAGTAACTACGACAATATCTGGCTCTATTTCTGGAAAATCTGCTGACGACTTGTAGTCAAGAATAACAATATCAGCATCGACGTTTTTATTCACGCCCATAGTTACGACGAATTGCTGGCCGAGTATCATACCAAGGGCACGAATTGCAGATTTGCGGCCATACGAGCCCGCCACTACAATAGTTTTGATTTGTGGATTTTTCTTTAGATATCTTTCAATACGAGCTTTTGGTCCAAACATGGCTATTTCTTCGCCTCCTTACCGGAAGCGCCAAGTGCTTTCTTACGCCTAGCCGAACGCTCAGCGTGTAGCTCTTTCATTTCATCCTTTGAATGAATACCAAAGAATAGATCGGTAAGACCGTTAATTAAAAGATAAGTCCCAAATAGCATAATATGAGCCACGTCGCTAATGTTCCCAGCGTTAAAGATAACAAAGCCTAGAACACAGCCGAGCATACCGTTTACTACCCACATGAAGCGATCGGTAAGGTTATCAAAGCTGCGAAAACCCATTACGACTGTGATAATTGATGCGGCTAATACATAGGCGGCAAGCATTGATAGGCGAAGTGGCAGAAGTTCTGCGAGCGTAGCGTTAGGGTTCACAGTATAAAGAAGCGCAACGGAAATCGCCATCTCGACGACGCCTAAACCAAGCGGAAAGCCCCAGTTGCGCTGACGGCTAGAGCGATGCGCAACATTGATAACTTCGATAATCGCTAGTGCAAGCATTGTCCAGCCAACAACTTGAATTAAGAAGTTGACGTCTTGACGATGCGTAAACATCATATAAAATCCCGCAAATAGCGAAACAATGCCTTTTAGGACAAAAACACCCCAATGGCTTTCAATATATTTTCGTTTTGTACTCACTTCAAAAAGCTCCTATTTCTTTAATTTAAGTATATTTAAAACAAGAGCGTTTTGCAAGTTGGAACAATTTAGACGTGACGAATTTTGGCGCGTATTTTTTCAATCAAATAGTTAATTCGATATTTGCCAGGCTGAATAACCAAATCGTGTGCGTGCAAGTACTGAAGTTCGTACACGCCAAAGCTTCGCTTAAACTGGCTAACACCATAGAAACGATGTTTCGTATCGTTCAAGCCGGTAATCCCCCAAAGATTATAGCGTTCAATGCCGCGCTCACGCGCATCTTTCATCGCCATCTCGTGAAGCAGTAGCACACCTTTGTGCTTGAGCCCCAACGACGTAGATGCCGCATAATGATAAGAAGCCTCATTGCCGTAGAAAATAATATAAATTTGCGCAAGAATCTCACCTTCGTAACGTGCGGTATATAATTTTACCTCGTCATACTTAGCAAAAGCTTCGAATTGTTTTTGCAGGAAGTCTTCCGAAAAAGCCACGAATTTATGACGATCCGCTGTCTCCATCTGAGTTTTATAAAATTCAGGGATACAGGAAGGATCCGTGCTGACTTCGGTCGTAATTCCCTCATCTTTGTGCGCCTTGCGGAAGTTGCGGCGCAGACTCTGCGAGAAGCCCGCAAATACTTCGTCTTCCGATTTGCTAATATCCACAACACCGGCATATTCCACGGATAGATACATCGGAGCTGGCTTTAGGCCGAGCTTTTCGAATAACTTGCGGTTATCTTCACCTTCAGTAATCTGCGGACGCACGCGTACGAATACGCAGTTGTTAGCCTCGCCCTGCTCCTTAATATCTTTAAATATCTCTTTGACTAGCTTTTTATTGCTCCAATCGAGAATTGGACCACCAGCAATTGCCATATAGGTGCCACGCTTAGCGGTTTCTACTTGTCCGACATAGGCGGCCTGGATTTTGTTTTTATCGTCAACGGCTATGCGGCGAACGACCGTTTTGCCGCGCGATTCGTGAAACTCGCCCCATGCCCAGCTTTGCAAAAAGTTAGCCTCATCATGGCTCGTCACAAACTTGTCCCATTTTTTCTGATCAGTAGCGTCAATAATCTTCATGCTACTTATTTTAGCACAGTTATAAATGACGGCGTTTTTTGCGTACTTCTTCCAGGAGATGAACGGCTTTATAATGTATCTTTTTGACCGGTAAGTCGTGCGCTGGCACAAAAGTGACCTGCTCGCCACCAAAACCGCACTTAAAAGTCGTCACTCCCGAGTAACGATGATGTGGCGAATTGGGCGGCGCAATACCGAAGAGATTGTAGCGTTTAATGCCCATCGCCTTGGCATCTTTTATGATTTGCCATTGCAAAGCGTGTGCACCCGGCAGCTTTCGTCCCTCATCAGTCGATGCGGCTTCGTGATAAATCGCCTCTGGCTTTTGTAATAGGATTAACCCTTTAGCCAACTCTACGCCATCGAGCGTGGCCGTATATATGCGCGCATTATCGCCGAAAGCCTCACGTTGCGCTTGGATAAACTTACGCGAAGACGGAATGAAGCCCTGCCGTTCGGCGGTTTTTAGTTGGATGTCGTAAAAATTATCGAATGCTTCTTTGGAATTATCGGAATCGACTTTGATGCCAAGCTTAGCGCTGCGGCGCACATCGTAACGAGTCTGGCGGCGCATGTCGGCCAATAGCTCGCCTTCGCTCTTCGTTAAATCGAGCATAACAGTATGCTCGGCATGCAGATGCATCGGCGACTTTACGAGCCCCATTTCCGCTAAAAGCTTCTCCATTTCGGGCGAATCGTAGACATTTGGGCGCATACGCACGAAGACGCACCTATTTTCTACCGCTAGCTCACGAACCTTGTCGAGGAAGAATTTTAGTACTTTCTTGCCTTTATTCCAATCTAGTAATGGCCCGCCAGGTATTTCTAGATATCTCCCGCGCTTTGCCGGCTTTAAAACAATGACAGCCGAAGCCACCATCTTGCCGTCCTTTTCAACGCCGCGATAAAATACCTGCTCTTTATCGATCTCATATACTTTGCCCCAGGCCGAGGTCTGCAAGAAATTAGCCTCCGGGTGAGCCTTAAAAACGTATTTGTCTAGCTCTTCCGGCTTTAGTTCTACGAATTTCAACATTATTTTTCCAGCTCCTTATATTGCGCCGCGATTTCCGCCGCCGTCTCTTTAATGTCTTTGAGGTAATGCGAATGGCGCCAACCTTCTTTTACGGTTAACGAGGAATTGCTGAGCAACTCGTGCATCTTTTTGCCTTGACGCAGAGGAGTCATCCGATCATCGGTGCCCCATACTATTCTGGTCTTAGTCGTGATTTTACTCAAATCCAGTTTCTTATCAGAGTCAAGCATATTTGTCATTGTTTTCTTCATATTGTCAGGAGCGTCGTTATAGTCATGCACGCCTAGTACCTTGTAGACGACCTTGCGCGCAAGCTTACTCTTTCTGAGCGGCGCAAACGCCTTAGACATCTTGCGCATTAGGCTATTCTTTAGCGATGGCTCATAAATTCCAGCCGAGTCAAGCAAAATTAAGCCGCTCAAATAATTCGACCCCTTTTGCTCAAGCATGTTCAACAGAATGCGCCCACCATTGCTATGGCCAAGCGCGATTGAGCCCTTTGGGATTTCTTTTGCTGCCCATTCCGCATAATCGTCGATAGTATAAACTTCGTCCGATTGCGTGCCAAGACCAGGAACGCGTAGCAGTACTGCATTTATCTTATAGCTCTTAAGTTCTTTGATAACTTCTTCCCACGGTTCTGGTATATAGGTCCAGCCGTGAATAATATACAATTTCTTCATCAATTTAGCCCCCATTGCGCTCGGCGCTTCTTGTAGAGTGCAGTTTGGCGAGGAAGCTTCGCGGCATCGTCTGGGTTTTCGAGTAACTTTTCAATAATCCATTCGAGATATTGGCTACCCTTAAACATGATTGTTTCACCCCCCTTGAGGTTATTTTCGAGATATTTTAAAGCAGCATCTGGTTTGCGGAACGCCATCGCGCGTACGCCCTTCTTTTTTTGAAGAACTGGATAGGTATATTTTGTCGTGCGTCGACCTACCATCAATATCTGCTCAACATTCATGCTAGCTAATAACTCCGCCAGACGTTCGTGTTCTTCTTTTTCAACACTACCCTGGTCGATAATGTCACCAATTACGAGCCACTTGTGTTCGGCCTCCATTTCCTCGAACGTCTCGAGCATAGTTTGCATACTAATAATGTGAGCATTATAGCTGCTATCGATAATCTTGATATCATTCTTACCTTTGAAGAAATTGTTGCGACCGGGTGGCGTAATATAATTGCTTAGATTGTAGTTTACCTTGACGTCCAGATAATCCATCAGCTTTTCGAGCATTAGCAACTGAATCGTTGCGTCGCGCGGAATTGGGTCATGAAATGTAAACTTACGCTTCGTAAAGGTAAATACTGCACGGTCTGGCTGAACTTTATAGCTTTTAAGCTCATTTTTACTAACCTTTACAACCTCCGCATTAATATCGTTGGTCTTTTCGACCATAGTTTTATTGTCGCCATCAATCAGTACGAGTTTTTTAGTATTATGCGGAATGGTAGCAAACTCATGCGCAATCGCTTCATCAAGAGATTTAAATTTCCCTTTTTTGACTACCTCGTCGAAACACATAGCGTGCGAACGCCCAAGACTAACCCAAAGTGACACTTCTGGCTTTAGCCATCTAGAGATATATTCTGCCCGTCCCGGAAAATCGCCATCGGTCTCTACAATGTAATATTTTTCTTTATGACGAAAAGTGAATGCACGAATTGGTGATTTTAGAATTAGCTTTACCCATTGCATCTTTGAGCCAGTTACGCCGTGTTCGCCTAAAATGTCAAAAGCGATTCCGAAAGCGGAATTAGCATTATGCGAGTAGTGCGCTTTGCGACCAAGCTGAGTCTCGATTAAGTTAAGCATCGTCGTCTTGCCAGCGGACCCAGTAATCATAATTATTCGCGGTCGCCAGCGCTTTAGCGAGATATTCGCCCAGAACTTAAAATACCCCGCAACTACAAAATATAATTTATCACTAATTCTCGATTTTAAATCCATGGATTAATTATACCATCAAAAACCGCCCCATGAGGACTACGGGGCGGTAACTATATTATACCACATCTGTGTGGTTTATTGCCCACGTTTTTTTAATTCTAAAAGCACCGTCGGTACCGCTGGAGGCGGCGTAAAGTAATTTGACTTCAATGGGAGGCGAATACGCGGGGCGTATTGAATATAGAGCTGTTTGCCCAACTGTGAGGTGTAATGTCGGTCATTATTGAGAAGTTTTAGCGCAAATTGCTTCTGCAAAATCAAGTATATGGCATCTGGCGGATTCTTTGCTTCGTCAAGCTTGTGTAGAATCGCCGAGCTCAGATGAAACGGAGGGTTAGCAAAAATCTTATATGGGCCGTCCAGCAATTCCATTTCAAGAAAATCCTTTTCTACTATCACGACATTGTCGCATCGCTTCGTATTTTTACGCAGAAGAGCGGCCGTCTCAGCATCCGGCTCAACGGCTATTACCTGTTTGCACCTACGCGCAAGGGCCGAAGTGATTACACCAGATCCGGCGCCAATATCTATAACAACATCACGCTTCTTTATATTGCTATGGCCAATCAAATAACCAGCCAACTTGGGGCTGCGTAGAAAATGTTGCGATAATTGATATTTACGCATCTTTCGGTAATAATCCTAACTGTCGCACGGCTTCATACATCGCAACTGCACTAGCGCAACCAACGTTGATAGAGCGAGTGGAGCCGAGTTGTTCGATATAGAATGCGCCGTCGGATTTATCTAATAACTCTTGAGAAATGCCGTCAGATTCTGAACCAAATATTAAAATCGAGTTTGGTTTGATTTCTGTTTTTGCAAGCGCCTTCGCTTCTGGACGATTGTTGTCGACGGCAATAATAGACATATTACGGGCGCGCGCGTCCTTTATAAATTCATCAACTGTCGAAAAGTGATCGATATGTAAGTATCTATCCGTCACCATTGCGCCACGGCGGTTATATTTGCGCTTGCCAATGATATGCACGCGCGCCACATTGAAAGCGTTCGCATTGCGCACAATGGTGCCGATGTTAAAATCGTGCGCCAAGTTCTCTATTGCGATTTCTAGAGGAATCCGAGATTTATCGAGGTCGGCAACAATCTCCTCATTGCTAAGGCCTTTGTATTTATCTATGAGATTGCGCGTATCGTCGCTCGGATTCATTATTTCTTGGTATTTTTACTGCTTTGTTTTTCGATGCGAGCTTTAGATTTTTCGTTCTGCTCGTGCGATTCAATTATAAAACGAATCAACGCCCAAACAATAACATTCGCCAACATCGCCGCAATGGCAATTAGCGGCACGATAAGTAGCGCCACGCCAGCGGATTGATTAATCAATGCAACAACACCAGCTATGACAAATACTATCACTGCAACCGATGCATAAGTCCAAGTCAAAAGGCCAATTTGCCTTTTTTCACGATACATTCTAGATAATTTTTCAAATAAACTTTCCATGTCTTCATTATAGCACAAATTCCTATTTTTGTCAATCCATGGCAATGTGATAGAATACTTAAAGTGAAAGACGCATTAATCGAAGAATTGGAGAAAGGCATTGATGCCGACCGTAGCGAACGCACGCAGCATTATTTTGGCATATTTCCTGGCGGCTATGGCGAGGGCGATGTCCTACTTGGCATTCCGACACCGTATATCCGCAAGTCCGCCAAAGACTATAATAAGATGCCACTCTCCGAACTCCGTGAGTTACTCCAGTCTCCCGTCCACGAATATCGTTTTGCAGCTCTCGCCATCATGAAAGACCAGTATCGCAAGAATGACGAGGCCATTATTAAACTCTATCTCGATAATCTTGACTACGTTAATAACTGGGATCTAGTCGATTGTTTCGCGTCACATTTAATTGGGCGATGGTGCCTAGAAAACCGCGACGAAAGCGTATTGGCCGCCCTTAACCAGTCAACTGATTTGTGGCGACGACGCATCTCGCTGGTCGCCTATATGGCCTTCTATCGCAAGAATCTCCTCGGTAATGGTCTCGAAATGATAGATCGGCGCATTGATGATTCCGAAGATTTAATGCATAAAGCCTGCGGTTGGATGCTACGAGAGATCTATAGCAAAGTCGATAAGCACCTAGTGGAGTCGTATTTAATTGACAATTACCCACGGCTCTCACGCACAACTCTGCGCTACGCGATTGAGCATATGCCAGAGGAACAGCGCCTCCAATATCTACATGGAGATTTTTAATGTCACGCGCCCAAAATAACCGCCCCGCCCCATATAATCCGCCGCGTTGTTGGGTTGGAGACAAAAATAAAGTATGCTATCCCGACGAGACAACGGCAGAGATGAGCGCGCGTTTAGTAGAAGCCGAGCATGGCCTAGCGGCTAACTCTTTGACCTGTTATCGTTGCGAGTATGGCAACCACTGGCACTTGGCAAATAATAACACTAAAAATCGCCGCCAGCGTTAGATTTCCGCGTAGCCTTGTTTTTGCGTATTTGCTTTAACTATACGAAGATGTCAAATCTTTTATACCAAAATACACCCTTTTATACCTGTTCTTACAGATAATTAGCGATGGATAGTTAGAGTATAAATTTACGCCGTCCTTCCAGAGGTCACTAGAAGAACCTATCTGGCGATATTGTACAAAAATCTTGGACAACTTCGCATATATGCAAAAACACAAGACGCGCGCCTATAATAAGGCATCAAAAATCGCCGGCCTACCGAATAGCAAAACCGGCGATTAGCGAACTATTTTTTAGCCTTTTTGGTGGCAGCTTTTTTAGCTGGTTTCTTGGCGTGTGGCTTATTAATTTCAACAAGCTTGTTCATAGTTCGATCAACACGCATGCGATTGCGAATGCTGACGGCAACGTCGGGATTCTTGAGTTGCTCGAGTGCCTTCGGGTCGTTCTTGTAGACGGCGCGCATTTCGACAACCTGCTGTGCGGCTTCTTCTTCGGAAACCTCAATGCCGAGCGCATCGGCGAGCTTTTGTACTACGATACTACCGATAACGCGCTTACGGGCAGTTTCGCGAAGCCCTTCTTCCCACTCCTCGAGCTTTTGCTTGGTTTGCTCGAGGTATTGCTCGAATTCCATACCGCGAGAGCGGAGGTTGCGGAACATATCCTCTTTCATATTCTCAAACTGCTCTTGAACGAGCGAAGCTGGTGCCTCGGTTTTTGAATGGGAGACGATTTCGTTCAAAAGGCTGTCTTTGTATTTTTCATCAGCCTCATAGGTGGCACGAGATTTAAGATTCTTCATGATATCTTCGCGAAGCTCTTTGAGAGTCTCAAAAGCGCCAGATTTCTTTGCGAGATCATCGTCAATTGCCGGAACATTAATCTCGGAAACTTGCTTTAAGAGAATCTCAAACACGGTCTTTGCGCCGGCAAGTTCTGCGCTAGCGTAATCTTTAGGAAAAGTAATGTCGAGATCGAATTTGTCGCCAACCTCGTGGCCAACAATGCCGTCTTCAAAGCCAGGAATAAATTGTCCAGATCCGAGGCGAAGATGATAATCCTTTGCAGATCCACCGTCGAAAGCTTTGCCATCTTTCTTACCCTTGAAATCAATAATGACTTCGTCGCCATTCTTAGCTGCGCGCTTTACAACTTTTGGCTCAGCGTAACTTTCAGCGATACGGCGAAGAACATCCTCGACATCATCGTCAGTGACCTCTGGTTCATCATAAACGACCTTAATGTTCTCATAGTCGCCAAGTTTGACGTCTGGCATAATGTCGGAAGTAATCGTTAGCTCTGCCATTTCACCAGGAACATATTTCTTAACATCTACGTGCGGAATGGAGATTGGAGTTAGGCCAGCCTCGGTATATAGCTTCGGGATGGCTTGGCGAACAACAATATCAAGGGTTTGCGAAGCAAGATCGTTTGGATCGACGTGCTGTTCAACGATGTTTGCCGGAGCTTTGCCGTTGCGAAAGCCTGGCACTTTAATATTTCGAGCGAGACGCTCGAGAGCCTTCAGACGTGCAGGCTCAAAGTCTTTTTGATCGAACTCAACGGTAAATTCTACCGATGTACTGAGTTTTTTGCTGGTAGATTTCATAGGAGAAATTATAACATGAACAGATAGAGATTATAAAGCGTAACTATTTTATAACACTAATGCCGTTATTGTAATCCGTACGAAAATGCCGCAAGACATTGCGCGGCTCAACTTCTTGCTTTAAGCCCGGATTCAAAATATCATACGGATCAAAGACTCCTTTAATCTTGCCATAAATTGCTAGGGTATCCGTATCTTCGCTTGGTCGAGTAAACATAGCCAGGAAACGTCCCTCTGGAGCATCGCCACAAGGATAACCATCGCAATGCTGAACGAGCTTCAGATATTTGCGCAAAAAGTCGATTAAGGCCTTACGTCCTTCAGAAGTCGCAGGCGAGAAACTCGGGCGAACCGTAAAAGTATTAAAATCGACCGAGCCATATATAGCCAGCTTTAGCTTTAGTTTCTCTGTCATTAGGCGCAAGCCTTGGAAGAACTCCGCTTGGCGCTCCTCTGGAATATACGATCCGTCTACGAGTGGCAAGAAATAGTTTGGATTAGCATCGTTCAAGAACGCCAAAAGATTCTCATTTACGGCTATAAAATCGCGTGTATTTTTGATATCCTCTATCACTAATCTATCTTTGCCAGATAAGGCTTTGCGAAGTTTGCGGAATTTACGGCGGCGATCACGGCGCGCATCGTCTTTCGCATTTGCAACAATCAAAAGGCCATCGTCTGGGGCTTTTCGGTAAAGACCACAAGCTTTCCCGGTGCTGCCTGCTTGATTAAAAATAGACGTATCATACACTTCTATATCGGTAAATTTGATTTTCTTTAAGATTTTGCAGACGCGTACAAAATCTTTACCATCGCTACACGGGATTGCAAACCAGTCTGGACTCTCAAATACCGGCTCGACACGCAAAATCACCTCCGTGATGATGCCGAGAGTCCCCTCTGAACCACAGATTAATGGCAATATGTTAAAGTTACGCCTTTCTCGTACAGACTTGATGCCAGCGTAACCTGAGCGATTTTGAGTCGTAAGCGCGATTTTCGCCACAGTCTCGGATTTTTTATCGAGAATCTCTTTTATTTGACGATAGATTTCGCCTTCTAGGTTCTTCTGTTCAAGCTTCTTCTTTAGACCCCAGCGGCCGTAGTTTGCTGTTTGAATTAGACTGCCATCGCTTAGGACAATTTCCGCTTCTTCAATAAAATCCGTAATCGTCTTCGGTTCGGTATTCACGCTTGCGGAAGCATTTTTTGCAATCAAGCCTCCAATTGTTTCGTGCGGGTCGCCACTGACTGGCAGGTCGAGACCGTGTACGCCAAGCGACTTTTTAAGTTCGCCCAGAGTTACGCCCGCCTGAACGCGAATTAGCCGTTGGCGCACATCAATTTCCTGAATATGATTGAGCTTCTCCGTAGAAATAATAAGACCGTTACCAATACTTGAACCCGTCTTGCTGTAGCCAGCACCGCGCACTGTAATTGGAAGAGATATTTTTTTCGTAGCCAGCTGGTTAGAAAATCTGACAAGACGGCGAACGTCGCGCGTATTAGCCGGAACCGCCACTATGCGCGGATGAAACTTCAAAAGCGAACGGTCGGTAGAGTACTGCTCCAAAACATTAGGCGCACTATAAACAACGCCATCGATATGCTGATTTAAATAAATCGCAATACGGTTCATAATCCACCCTTAATCATCACATTTTATTTTATCACATAAAAGCACGAGCTTGATGTTTTTAGGAAGAAAAAAGACCCCCCGCGGAAGTTTAGGGAGGTCAAATGGAGATTGCGTCGGCAAGGATCCGTCTTGCTACGCGAGCTTAGTCCTGCCGCATCAGTGGAAATCCAGCCTTTCGGCGCAAGTCGTACGCCTGATACTGGCAAATGTAGTATTTCATTCCTTCCACCGTTGTAGCTTCAAGGGTAACGCCATAGTACATATCCTCTACTCGCTTGACGCTTAATATGCCGGCGGTTACGAACACGCGTTCGTTATTAAGAACCTTCCAGCTCGAGCAATTGCGAAGATAGCCGTAGACACAAAAGCCGCGTGCGGCTTCCTCCTTATCGGAGAAAAACACCAATTCGTCGCCAATCTCTGCGTACGCGAAGAAGTTATAAAGGCGCCGCGCATACCCACTTTCCCATCTCGTTTTATAGTAGTCCTCGCTTGCGGCGATGCTCCATAAATCAATGTACTTCTGTTCCTGTTCCATCATAGCCCCCCTTTCTAATAGCGAACAACTGTTTGCGATTATATCATATTTGTGTTCTTTTTCAAGGTATATTGATGTTTTGGTGTTTTTCCGGTATAATTTGCTTTGTAGTTACCGCGCGCGAGTGGTGAAATTGGTATACACGTATGCCTTAGGAGCATATGCCTTCGGGCGTGCTGGTTCAAGTCCAGTCTCGCGCACCAAGATGAAATTAAGTCCTCTTTGAGGTCTTTTTTCATCTGTTGAGAAGCGGTTCGAGCCGCCTCTTTTTTAGCTTTTAAACATTCTTCACCTTCAGTCACCGGAATTAGGTATTTAACAGGGGTAAACTCGATGATTTAGTCCGAAGCTTGAGATTGGCGCTCGGTTACTTAATCGTTGGCCGTTTGCGCATAAAAATAGACCACTCCGTTGGGGTGGCCTTTTTAGTTGCATATCAAGCCTTGATTGTCATAGAAATTATCGCAAGAGTCTTGGCGAAAGAGATGTCCTCCTTGATTGCCAGCACTGCACGTTCAAATATGCCTTGCCTCTCTAAAAGCGATCGGAGTTTCTCAACGTGAAGGCAAATAATTAAATCCTCGGGTTCAAACACGCAGGATGCATACTCTGGAGTCGCTCCAAGCGTGGAGATGGTTAGAGAAAATATGCTAAATCTTGCCAATTGCTCAGGCGTAAGAATCTGATCCGGCTTAACCGACGTGTATCGCTTTGCTTCACATAAGAATCTTCTCCTGTCAATGAATGACACGAGCGCCTTAATGAGTTCTTCCTCTTTTTCTTTGGGGATTTCCTCCATAGCCATGACATCAATAAAGGATATCAAGCCAGATTTTTCTTTGGTTTCAAGATGACCACCTTTTTCATTGAGCTCTTCAATAGTTGCATCAAGTATACTTAAGTCCCCGTCAAATAATATATTTTTTAATTCCTCTTGGCTTACCATGTTTTACCTCCCAAATATAGCTCGCTATGCAATTTTAAGGTGCGGTTATATTGTATAATAGTTGTCTTATTCTGTCAAGTCAAATGTGTAGCCATCCTACTGCCGCACCGAAGAAAACCTCCGATTTATCGGAGGTTTTCTTTATGTCTGCCCGCCTTCGTTAGAGTGGTTACATATCCTGCTTCTCTAGGCCAATAAGGTGCATCTTCTCATTGTCGCCAAAAGACTGGACATAATCGTACACTGTTACTAAGTTATAGCCTTTTTAGCGAAATAACGCCTTCCTAGATTGTTATTTAGAAGTTGGCCTACTTGGCTTCCGTTTTATCGGTCACCACTTTACCTTGTACGAATAGCCCATAAGTACCAGTAAGCTCGATCGGCTCATCTAATTCTTGGAACTCAAGCAAGCCAGTTTCTTTTGCTAGTGCCCCCTCCGCGTGCGATAAAGTTATATGTAATGGTACTTCGTAATTATCGCAGGCCTGCTGGACTGCCGGGTCGTCTGCTTCGACGCGCACAAGTAATCCCTCTACTCGTCCATTATTGCCATAACCAATAGCGGTTATTTTTGCGCCACTACCAAGCTGATCTAACTTTAAATTTTCAACTCCTGGACGATAACCGATTGTGACGTGGGGATGTTCAATTTGGTGCTCTAGGGTTGCCGGAGCTTGAGAATATAAGGATTCCGAATCCAAAAAGAGTCCGCAGTACTCAGTCTTTGCACCTAAAAGTTCAATTTGGCGTTCTTCTTCGCTCATGTTAGCAAATGCTTCCGTCTTTTCTAAATCTATAAGCGACTCATTATAAACTAGAGCATGCGAATTCCAATAATCTTCGCACTCCTGGCGCTCGGCTTCATTTATATTGCCTGGATCCCAAGGTTCGCGCGGAGCGGCTTCGCCAATAAAAGCCGTGATTAGTACATAAGCATTTCCATCCTCGGCCAAGCTCTCGTCTTTTAGTAGAATCACCATCATAGAATTACACGGTTGCGGCTCGCGATTCTTTACCATTGGAGTAGGGCCGCTACGCCCCTTACGGAATACCATTACAACATCGTCATCCGGCCGTAACTCCACGCAGTTAGATTTACCAATTGCATGTTCAAAATCTATTTGCTTTCGAATGAAGCGTTCGCCCTGAGTATCGATTGTATGGAGCGCCGCGGGAAACTATTCTGAAGCTCAAGGAGGTACATATGAAAAGAAAATTCGAAGGAATTGAAATCATTCGCGAAGACCGGATGCACGTCTACGGGCGTTACAAGTCCGGTGGCGCCGACCACGAAGCCGGCGACCTCGTCATGCTGCCGAAGAACGTGCTCGCTCAGGCCCTCGACTGGATCGAAGACATGGTCGTGATTCGTAGCGGAGTCTTCTACGGATCAATTACGGCAATCTGCCTGATCGGCGTGATTGTCTTCGGGAAACTGCTCTACGAGCTGGACCCCCGGACATGGGGCGTGAGCGGCGACGTCATCTTTATCGCCATAGTCACCGTAGTGTTCGTAGCCCTGGCCGCCCTGTTTGCATACTGGTGGATCAGCGAATCGATCATCCCGTGGGTGCAGCGGAAAGCCTACACGGCTAAAAACAGAGCATAAACGCTTGCTCCTGACGGAGCGTCTTCAATAACATGACTCAACCACCCCCGGAAGAAGGGTTAGCTAACTGCAATACCCGCCCCTTCCGGGGCTTTTTTCATGCAAAAAATTAATTACTAAAAATAGCATTGACTACTGGCGGCTCGGGCGCTTTTGGCGGCGCAGTAGGTGTAACTGGCGTTAGTGGGATAAAATTAGGATCATTCAAGAAAGGGTTTTCTTGGGGGCTTGCCGTTGATGGAGTCATCTGAATTGTTTCCGTATGGTCGTCAACCTCGCCGCTCGCTTCTTGATTGGTTACTAATGGCTGAGATACGGGCGCAGCCTGAGGTGTAGGGTTATTTATCGGTCCTGCCGGAGCGATAGGTTCCGAGGGGGCGATAGGCTCGACGGACTCATTCCCTGTTGCTATGCCGCCCCCATCGGGCGAATACATGAGTGGCGGAAGGTCACCTTCTGGAGGCTGCTCGATAACTGCATCGGCAGGAATGGACAACTCAATCGCATCAGCAATTAAAGTAATTGTGCCTTGGCCACTTTCTATATTAACGCTACCGCCATCATCAATCTGGACGTTCTTAATCCAAAAGCCAAGCGGCATATCAATAGTCATGCTAACATTGGAAATGCGCGAGAAGGCAAAATACCAAATTCTACCGCTATTTTCGCGCGGCCAATCTTCACCATCAATCACCTCCTCAATCGAAAATGCCAAACCAGAGCTATCGAATTGCAAATTCCCCAATGCGAAGCCGCTAAATCCCCCCACTGTCTCCACGTACTGCCTGATTTCTTCTATATCGGTTATGATTTGGTATCCATCCTGCTCCATAATATTCCCTTACTAATAATATTTTAACATAAGCATTTTAGAAACTTCGCGAAGAGCCACCGCCACCTGAGCGACCGCCGCCACCAGAGTGTCCGCCACCGCCCGAGCGACCAGAATGAGAATGTCCACCACCAGAGCCGCCACCTGCAATTAAGCTAAACCCGAAAAACGCCGCAACAAAATTGATGAAAGAAAACATCAGTGGGAGCTCATACCATCCTTGTACGTAGTTCGTTAGCCCGTCGATAATTAAGGGTATAGTAAACAGTTCAAGGATAATAAACAAAGTTGTTTTATGCTTTAGGCTACCATTACTAAATAACGAACCAATTGAGCTAGTGATGGCGCACAATATTACGCCAATTAGACAAAGGCTAACACTATTGTCCTTTTTAGCTACGCGCGTTGGCGCGACGTCGCTATCGTAATCGTATTCCTCAGCAACCACCTGAAAGAGGGCCTGATAGCCATTTCGAACACCCTCATCGAAGTTGTCCTTGCGAAAGTATGGAATTATATATTCGTCCTGAATCCGTCCGGTTTTGCCGTCTGGTAAAGCGCCTTCAAGCCCATATCCAACCTCGATACGCGATTGCCTATCTTCGAGCGAAAAGAGAAATAAGAGACCGTTATTCTTCTCTTTGTCGCCGACGCCATAAGTACGGAACAGTTCTGTAGAGTATTCCTCAATGCTTCTTCCTTCAAGGCTTTTTACTGCTACGACTACAATTTGCGCCCCCGTAGCCTCATCTAACTTGAGGCTATTATTGTAGATGTAGCTTTCCGTCTCATCGCTAAGAACACCAGCAACGTCATTAACGTAGAATCGCTCCGACTGTGGAACAATAGCTAAGACATTTGGCGCAAAGATACACGCTGACGCAAACGCAATTAGCAATATTTGGCAAAAACGTTTCATTACTTGGAGTTGGCATTATCGAAATTAACACTCGGAACTTCTTCTTTCGATTTGTCGGTAACTTCAAAGAATTCTTTCTTTTGTTTCCCCATCATTCCCGCAACGATTGAGGTAGGAATTGATTCGATTTTTGTATTGTAGTCCTTTACGGCCTCGTTGTAATCTTTACGCGACGTAGCGATACGGTTCTCGGTCCCGGCGAGTTCATCTTGAAGATTGATAAAATTCTCACTACTCTTAAGGTCTGGATAATTTTCAACAATGACATTTAAATTATTTAGAGCGGTATTTAGTTTATCGTTAGCAGCGCTAAGCTCCTTAATAGTGCTGGCGCCAGAAATATCCTTACGCGCCTCGGTAATTTCATTGATAATCTTTTCTTCATGACTCATATACCCCTTAACGGTATCCACGAGATTAGGAATCAAATCTGCTCGACGTTGAAGCTGAGTTTTAATGTCTGAAGCTTTTTGGTCCACCTCATTCTCCAATGCAACAATAGAGTTGTGCGCGCTAAAGTAAAAACCAAAAATTACAATTGCTATAGCAGCAATGATCCCAATGATGCCGATTGCAGCCATACCTTTTTTCTTCATTTAAGAGTCTCCTATTTTTTATGCCTATATTATAACATTCAGCACAATATCCCGCCCCTATTAAGGAGCTCCCGAACGCATTTTTTTATTTTTTGTTATAAAATGATTGTATGAAGAAAGCTGTAATACGAAGATATCATGTAGCTATTGCAATCGTAATTGCATTGTTCGCCGGTATCGTAATTGGAAATTTAAACATTACTCATTTTAGCGAAAAGCTCCCCACCTTGCCGTTGCCAGAAGTAACTGATGGTCAACGCGGTGAGCTCGGCATCGATAAGAATATTAACGAGTCCACGATAGATAAATATCTTGGACGCGCGGACAGCATCTATATAGACGTGCGCATGCTCGACGACCCTGCTAACTATGAAGCTATCGATGGAGATAGTAAACTTTCCGGGCTCGTGAAAGGTTTTGAGGTAGTGCCGTACCCTTATCTGGCCAACGTCGTTGGATTGCCGAAAGAAGTCGGCGAAACATATACAGGTAAGACCCTCTTTACGCAAAATGATAAAGGCGAATATCATGCAAATTACAAAGAGTCGATGACAATTCTTGAAGACCTTTTCCCGAAGGATAAAAATATTTTTCTGATGTGTGGTGGTGGCGGCTACTCTGGTATGACTAAAAGCATGCTCGTCAAATTAGGCTGGGACACCAACAAGATATACGTCGTGGGCGGTTATTGGTTCTACGAGGGGCAAAATGACTTTAAAATTAAGAACGGCGACGGCAAAGATGCTACATATGCCTTCTGGAAAGTCCCCTATCACAATATCGATTTCTCAAAATTGACAGAAAACAAAAAATGACCAAACAAAAAAAGCCAATTAGCCCAAAACCAAACAAAGTTGCCCTGATTTTAATCACGGCGCTTTGTCTTGCGATGTTCTTTGGCGGATATTTTATCCTTCGAGCCATGACTCCAAAAAAGTTTAGACTCACAGAAGAGCTATATGGGACAAGTGAAGTAATAGATATCGACAAAAATGACTATGAAAAATTGCTAGAAGATAAAAAATCATTCGTGGTGATGGTTGATAAGCCCGATTGCTACACGACGGCCAATATGCGCGAGTATATGGCAAACTTCCCAGAAGATATGCAGTTTAAATATTATCGAATTATGTGGTCGCAAGCCAGAGAGTCCAGCTTGCACGAGAAAGTAAAATACGTGCCGTCAGTCGCAATCATACAAAATGGCGCCGTAGTGGACTTTTTGGATGCGAATTCGGATGAAGATGCGTCGAAATTCAATAACGCCGAAACGCTACAGAGCTGGCTAAAAGACTATATAATTTTTAATTAAGAGCATGAAAACCCCTCTAGTTTCCTAGAGGGGGTGAGAGTTAACCGGTTGCAGTAGAAAATCAGTAGAAATCAGTACAGATCCGTCAGGTCCATTTCGGTGGCCAGATCCATGTCGTCCGCTTCGTATCCTTCTTCGGGTGCTTCGACGACCGCTTCGTTTCCGTAGTGATCACTCAGCCATTCCGAGATTCTGGCGCCCGCGTCTCCGTTGAGGAAACGTGACGTCATAACGATAGCAAAGCGTTCGTTGTCGCGCACAATGGCGATTCTGGCCGTGTCGCTTGCCAGCTGATAGTATAACGGGATAGTGTATCCCGATTTCACCATCGGGCGGTGCTCGTCAGACATCCCCCTGACCGTGTCGCAGAGATAATCGACAAGTCTGTAGAACTCGTTGTCATCCTTCGGCTTACGAAGTGCCTCATGATCTTTCTGGCTGAAATTTTCAATTTTTTCAGCGCAGCTCGGTTTTCTTCCGAGCAGAGAATCGTTGAGCTGCCTCAGCCTGCTGACAATGGCCTTCACCTCAATCCAGGCTTCAACCAGTGTTGCAAATGTCTGACAAGATCTGAACCTGTTGATGTAAATTACGTTCTGGATCTCATCAATTGTACCGATAGCGCTAGTATTATTTTCCATAGTCCCCTCCTTATGGGTGCTGGTTTTTATTCCTCTTTTCGCCCACCGGTTCGATGAACAAGAAGAGGAATAAAAATCCAAAAACAAATACTATCTTTCTACTGTAGAACGGTTTAAAAGTGCGGTATGATTAATAAATCATACTAGTTCATTATAGCATATATGTCCGATATTGTCAATACATATATACTAATATCGCATTATTGTCTATTGAATACTCTGTTCGACCAGTGTATAAGCGTCGTTGTTAGCATTTGTGATTGCGATGGATTGCCAATTATTTTGAGCCTTCATTTTGACAAATATCTCATCACCAATTTTTACTTCGCGATGGAATATAATCCGAACCGCGCGAGCATCAAATTGACTTACTTCTTTTATTAGGTCCAAATAGGTCGAGTTGTGCATGTGACCATTTAAATCCATATCCGCTTGGCGAATGATTACCTGGTGCGAAATGTCGTACTTCTCCAACACGGAAAGGCGTTTTCGCGACTGGCTCGACAGTGCAGCGCGGGCGCTAGTAGCGTATTTCGATAAACGCTCCGCGCCAAGACGGATGATTGTTTTGTTTTTCAAGCCTACAATCATCCATTTCGAACTGGCGGCAGCGATTTTTTGACCACGACAAAACATCTCAAAATCACGCCAAACGTAACGAGAATTTGCTTCGCGAGGCCATGTGCGGACCGTAACCTCTTCGCGATATTGCGGGCGAGAGTATACTTCCAAATTCCATTCCACTATCACCCAGCTTAATCCCTGGGCATTAAGCGACCGAATATCGTCCCCCGTTCTAGCAGAATCCTCATCGGAAGTATTCTCCATCAACTCCAAAATGGCCTTATTTGTCAGCGCGTATGTAGCATCTACGTCCTCAAGGCGCAAGATAAAATTCCGTCGGTACGGCATTTATCCCTTTCGGACAGGGGACACATCCTCTTCCGTGTTAGGTTCCGATTCGTCGAACTGTGGATTAATCTGGGGCGCATTATACCCGTCAAGATTGTCGTCAATTTTATAGACGCGAGAGCCGCAAGTTTTCACCTCTTCAACATTCGAAATACCTTGGAATCCGCCACTAATAGTGATTTCTACGCATCCTCCAATGTCTTTTTCAACATTACTTAGGCGTAAAACCAATGGCGAGCTAAGATCCTCATTAGCACTATCCGCAAAGCCAGCCTCAATACCTACACTTCTGCCAGCCTTACAGTAGCTAGCGGGATCGTACCAAATGAAAGGTTCCCCATTATAGTTTGCGTAGCCAGTAATGGCGTTTTTAAGTGCTAGACAGTCGCCTTGCACAATAGTGGAGACAGAATCGCCATTATTTACAGTGCTCCAGATTCGCGCAATTCGGCGTTGCTCGTCTTGATTTAGTCCATAATCTTGACCGCCAGCTTCGAGTGAATAACCAAACGGAAAATCATCTATAAACTCGTCTTTTATAAATTTAACAAAGAAAAGCATCCCAACAAAAGGCGCAATAAACATAATAATAATTATCACGACTACAATTATGACGGCTGAATTATTTGAAGATCGCCCACTTGCGTAGCCGTTATTGTTGGGTATGTGATTTGCAGAATTATTTTCACCTGGCCGAATCGGTTCAGCCATAAAACCATTACTCATCGATGACTCCTTCTTATTTGTATTCTAACAAAAAAGCAGAGCGTTTTGTAGCGCCCTGCTTTACTTTGAACGATGGGTATTTTCGTTTTAGCCTTCAATGGCAATATATTTTTGTTCTTCCGGCAAATCCTTCTTTGGCTCCGCTTTCGGAACAGTAAGAGATAGGACGCCATTCTTATAAGAGGCTTTTATGCCGTCCTTTTTAATGTCGTCGCCAACATACCAGCTACGACTCATCGAACCAAAATGACGCTCCTTGCGAATTAGACGGCTACCATTCTTGCGTGGCTTGCCGTTTTTATCTTCACGCTCCTCGACATCCTCGCTTTTTTCGGCACTAATTGTTAGCATGCCTTCATCGAGTTTAATTTTAATATCTTCCTTCGTGAATCCTGGAAGATCAATTTCAAGATTATAAGCCTGTTCAGTTTCGCTGACATCTGTCTTCATAAGGTTATGTCCGCGCCCGCCACCAAGCGCCGGCAACATTGGACGACGCCCAAAGATTTCGTCATCGAAATCGTTAAACATTTCGTCAAAAAGGCTCTCAAATCCCGAGTGAATCATCTTTTTCCTTTCTTTATTTATTAGTGTGAGGTAAGTTAGTTGCTAGCCGTTATATCTTATCCTGTCGGCTGCTTTCGCTTATGATTCCATTATATGCCATATAATTAGCACTGTCAAGCCGAGAGTGCTAATTTTTATATTTTACGGTAAATTTTGATACATGCAGCGGCGTATTTTTTGTCGCTAAGTAGCTCTAAGTAAGCGAATTGCGGCGGAGCTGGGGCTTCTGGGTGCGACAGGACTAAATAGCCGCCCGGCACGAGGTGTTGAATTAAAGAGGCCACTATCTCGTACTGTGGGTTATCGTATGGCGGATCGGCAAAGATAATACCATAATCACCGTCAGGAACGCGTACGAGCGTGGATCGGTCCGCTAGCTGGAGATTTACTAAGTTCTTCTGAATAGTGCGGATTGCTTTGGGGTGCTTTTCCATAAAATCCACATGCGATGCGCCGAGCGAAAGAGCCTCGATGCCGATGGCGCCACTACCGGCGAAAGCATCCAATATGCGCCTTCCGGGAACCTCGTCGCGCAAACGATTAAAAATCGCAGAACGCTCACGCTCGCCCATGGGGTGTGTAGCATTGGTTTTTGGCGCGTCGATTAATCTCCCGCCATATTCCCCAGAAATGATACGTATTTGCGAACTGCTTCTTGCCATTTTAACCTAATTCAATGTCGTTAATCGTTGATATTTGCGAACCGAATTACTTAATTCTTTATACTCTAGCATATTATATCCTTGCCGTCTAAATTGTTTTACTAGGCCGTCCGCCTTATGAACAAGCTTAGTGTCGGTAATTGTTGCGATGCGCAAATCCAATGCGCCATGTTGCAACGAGCCATATAATTCGCCCGGTCCGCGCAGTTTTAAATCGACCTCGGCTAAATAAAAGCCGTCTTGCGAGCGTTCGATTTCTCGCAACCGCCTTGTCGGTGCGTCAGAGTTCGAATTGATTAAGTAGCAATACGAGGCGTCACTGCCTCGACCAACGCGACCACGTAGCTGATGTAGCTGGGATAAGCCGTATTGATCTGCGTCTGCAATTACCATTACGGTAGCATTTGGGACATTAACGCCAACTTCAACTACGGTCGTACTAACAAGGATGTCGATTTTCCCTTTGGAAAATAAAGTCATAATTTCGTCTTTTTCGGCAGGCTTCATTCTGCCATGCAAAAATGCCACATTGTAGTTCGGGAATTGATGGGCGATTTTTTGCGTTTCCTTTTTAACGTTCGACAGTTCACTAGCGCCCTTGTCGTCGATTTTCTTGCAGATATAGTAGACTTGATGCCTTTTTACTAATTCCTGTTCAATACTTTGCCACATTTGCTTCGTAGAATTCGGTGAGATAATTTTGGTTGTGATCGGTTGGCGACCAGCTGGAAGCTCATCCAGGATCGAAACACTAAGGTCGCCAAATATCGTCAGCTGTAATGAACGCGGAATCGGCGTTGCGGTCATCGATAACAAGTGCGGCATTGTATGCGCCTTAGCAAGAAGCTTTTGGCGCTGGGCAACGCCAAAACGATGCTGCTCATCTATAATAGCTAAGCCAAGATTTTTAAACTCCGTATCGTCCGTAATGAGAGCATGCGTTCCTATTACCAGGTCGACTTCCCCATTCTTAATATGTTTCTTTAATTCAGGTTTATGCTTGGTTGAGCCGGTTAATAATGCGATACTCAAACGGTCTTTAAATAATTGCGAAAGTGATTCGGCGTGCTGCGTAGCGAGAACTTCCGTAGGAGCCATAATAGCCGCTTGTAATCCAGACATAGCAGCCACAAAGCAGCTCAGTGCCGCCACCATTGTTTTGCCAGAACCAACATCGCCTTGCAGTAGGCGATTCATTGGAATTTCTTGTTCCATATCTTGAATTATTTCCCAAGTCGCACGACGCTGCGCATTTGTGAGTTTGAAAGGTAGACCGCTAATAAAATCTTTGAGCTGCTCCATGTCGCCACGAATGGCCTGTGTGCGCAATTTTTGGTTCTCTTCGCGGTTCAGCTGGGCGGCAAGCAATAAGCTAAATAATTCTTCAGTAGCAAGATACTCGCGACCAGCCTTGGCGGCATCTAGCGTTTCTGGAAAATGCACATTTAGTAGCGCATCAGCCCTGCCTGCATAATTAGGGATCATGTCGGGAATTAGGGCGATACTATTCCGAATTGTTTTAATGAACTTTTTAAAGTCTTGTGATTTTACCGAGCCGCGCATTGGATATACGGGTTGAATTTTGGCCGTGCTAGCCTTTAGGTCATAATCGTCGGCAAGCGTGGCGGATGGGTTTGAAATTTGATACCGTCCATAAGACAACGCCATCGTGCCAGAGAAATAATAATCTTTACCTGCGTCGAATTGTTTTGCGCGATAGGGCTGATTGAACCAGACGGCTTTGATGGCGCCAGTTTTATCGCGCAAAGTAGCCTCAACGATAGTAAGATTACGGCGCATGCGTCTGACGGTGGTTTCCTCCACTTTTGCTTTTACGGTCACTTTCCCGGGTTTTAATTCTGCGATGTTTTGCGCTTGCTGAAAATTCTCGTAGTCGCGTGGCAAATGATAAACTAGATCACGCAGCGTAAAAATACCAGCCTTGTGTAATACCTCAGCCGTTTTTGAGCCAATCCCCTTCACCTCTTGAATAGGCGCTGCTAAATCCATATCTATATTATATCTTAGTCGTGAGGTTCGGTCGGAGAGTTTTCAGCACGCCATTTGGCAATCTCGCCATGATTGCCGGATAGCAAAATTTCTGGCACTTTCATTCCGCGAAATTCCTCTGGACGAGTATATTGCGGATATTCATAATTGTCACCATCGGAGAAACTTTCGATTTCAGCAGATGTTTCGCCGCCTAGAACTCCGGGAATAAGGCGCACAATCGAATCAATCACGGCCATAGTTGGGATTTCGCCACCCGTCAGAATAAATTTGCCAATTGAAACCTGGTAGTCGACTAGCGTAGTAATGCGCTCGTCATAGCCTTCGTAATGCGGACAGATGAAAATATAGTTTTGCCCCGCTGTCGCTAGCTCGCGCGCACGCGCCTGGTCCCAAATACGCCCTTTCGGTGTCATTAAAACTACCTTCGCGTCAGGATTGCGAGTTTTTGCGTCCTCGACGGCGGCAAAAATTGGTTCTGGTTTTAGCAACATACCATCACCACCACCATACGGCGTATCGTCTACCTGATGACGCGGACCTAATCCAAATGGTCGCAAATCAATAATTTCAAACTCTACTAATTTTCGATCTTGCGCCTTCCAGAGCATCGATTGATTAAAGACTTTATCGAACATCTCTGGGAATAATGTAATTACCGATATCTTCATTCTTTGGAGACTTTTACCATTGCAGGACGAATCACCTCGCCGTCATATGTATATCCAGCGCGCAATTCTTCTGCAATAACTTCATTATCGCCATCACCCTCAACCAATACCGCATCATGCAGATCAGTACTAAAGGCATCGCCTGGCTTAGTAACAATCTTTGTGAGGCCGATTTCGCGCAGAGTTTTTTCTAAGTTTTTAGCAAGTGGACCAAGGGTATCAGGGTTAGCGGCAATAGCGCGATCAATATCGTCAAGTAGCGGCAGGACCTTTTTGACAGTCGCAAAACGGGCGGAATTAGCATAACTTTCACGCTGCGAATCAACTTGGCGACGGAAATTTTCGAAGTCGGCACGCGTGCGTTGAAGGTCGGCCGTCAACTCGGATATCTTAGCATCCTGCTCATTATTTACAACGTCTTGATTGATATCGTTCGCAGTATTTACATTTTGTGCCGTATCAATTATTTTTTCGCCCATATTTTTTTCGGCTGTATTATCGTCTTTATCTTTCTTAGTCATAAATTATATCCTCCAACATTATTCCGGCATGTCGCACTAACGACATGACGCGCTTGTATGATTGACGCGTGGGGCCAAGCACGCCAATATAACTACGGTCCGAGTAAGGCGAACGAAAACGAGAAATAATCAAAGAAACATTTGAAGCTTTGCCGATTGGATTTTCGGTGCCAATGTAGACATTTATAGCTTCGTTTGGCTGAACCTCCAACAGCCATGGTTTAATATTGTCTAGAAGCGCACCAACCGCCTGTACTTGGGCGGCTTGCAAGAATTCTGGTTGCGAGAAGAGGTTACCAAAGCCAGAAATGTAGATTTGATCGCCAATTGTAGCTAACCCAAGATTGCCCGTTAAATTAACGAGACTATCAACCGCCGTGCGAATAGCATAGTCGGCACGAGTTTGCGCCTGAATACGCGTCGCAAGCGCACGCGTGGGGCGATCTTCTTTCTCAATGTTGATGCGACGGTCGGAGTCGGCACCATCTTCGTGGTCGATTTTTTCTTGGAGCGAGTTGACGTATAGACGATATCCTGCATCGGTCGGTACGCGCCCCGCCGAAGTGTGCGGCTGCGTAATATACCCCATCGCCTCTAGCTTGACCATCTCCGAACGTATAGT
>JAEETK010000061.1 GCA_016290315.1 Candidatus Saccharimonadota bacterium
GCCCAAATGGGCAAGAAGGCAGGTGCTGTATCTAATTCAAGCCAGCTGAGCTACGGACTCATTTTTTTCAAACAAAAAAATGGTGAGTCCGGTGAGACTTGAACTCACGACACCCTGCTTAAAAGGCAGGTGCTCTAACCAGCTGAGCTACGGACCCAATGCACTTATTATACGCCAAATTGAGATAAAATCAAGCTTAGGAATAATCTACGCATGTGTGGTGCACGGAAAATAGTATAATTGTGATATGAAAACGCTTTCTTTTTCTAGTTTTAGACGTTATGGGGCGATGGTGCTCCGGGCATTATGGATGACCGTTTTGGGTTTTGCGATTTTTTGGTTATATGAGGTTCAATCAACTAAGAATGCAGCAATGATTCGGCGGGGTGCGTCGACCTTATTCACGCCGATGACGGTTATGGTTGTGCTGTCAATTTTGTTTGTGGTTAGTCTGTATAAATTAATAGTGGGGCTATTTGGCAGAGTTATTGTATTTGAGGATCTTTTGCGTGATAAAGAAGTGAAAGTTGTAACGGATACAGACGACAATGGTCGTACGAGAGAAACTTATTATTACTATTTGTACTTTGAGCAGATTTATGGCAAATACGCAAAAAGGATGGAGGTTCCGGAGAGGGTTTATGATTCTTCGGTTGAGGGCGAGAAATATTATGTTGGAATCATTAATGGTAAATTAAGTACACGGATGTATTCCGTAAAGTCGTATGAATTAGCGAGTGCTGTTCAGCGGGCTGTCGTGACGGATGTTCGCGCTTTGGGTAAATCTGCGCATTGGCGTTGGTGTGCGCCCGAGGAGAAGCCGGTGAAGATCCACGATGGCGTAAAACAAATAACCCCCGAGCAAATAGTTGAAGACATGTATATTTACGAGGAGGGGGAGGGGAAGAAGAAAAGAAAATATTTCCCAATCATTTTTACGCTGGCGGTATTAGCGGTGGTTTTAGTGCTGGTTTATGCGGCATTGTCGGAGGATGGCGCTTCGTTGGAGGAGTTCCTTTCTACGGCATCTACGATAGTTACGGGATATGTGATATTGATTTTAGTGGCATGCTTGCCAACGGTCTTGATTCATTGGCTTTCAACGATGGGTGTTCGAAGAAAAAAGAAGGAGATTTTAGCGAGGCATTATCGGGTGGTTCTGGAAACTGTTGAGGCTACGGAAGATTACGATAATGGTCTTAGCTTTAGGGATATACATAGATTGATGCCAATTCGTCTCGCGAGTGGTCGTGCCGTTAATCTTAATCGCGCAAGTTTTAATAATGTGAAGCCGGGTGACAAGCTTTACGTTGTTTATTTGGAATCTAATAATACACTCGATAATAATAGTGTAGTGGCGGTTTATCAGGAGAAGCTTGGCAAGCTGGACTTTGGTTTTGAAGTTGAGTGGGCGAGCTGATTATTATTCCGCAATGGATTGGTTGGCGCGCTTGCAGAAGCAAGAGTAATATGCTAAGATAGGTGCAGACTTTATGGGCGGTTAGCTCAGTTGGCTAGAGCGCGTCTTTGACGTAGACGAGGTCATAGGTTCGAATCCTATACCGCCCACCATATTCAGAGATTATGATTGCCTATCTCGGCATTTTTTTCTGCCATAGCTCGGTCAATAACCGCGCTAGGCATAAAGAAAATACCAAGCTAGACAACCCTAATTCTCTGAATAGAAAAGAAGAAAACACCAATTTCGACGATTTTAGCCGTATCGGAAAGAGGCAAAGTCTTCAATAGAAAACCTGAACATGGGTGAGGAAATATATATGAAAGATAAGAGTAAAATTCGTAATGTGGCGATTATAGCGCACGTTGATCATGGCAAAACTACTTTGGTAGATGCGCTTTTGAAGCAGAGCAATACCTTCCGCGAAAATCAGGCCGAAATGGGTCAGACTTTGATTATGGACTCCGGTGATCAGGAGCATGAGCGCGGTATCACGATTACGGCAAAACAGACGGCAGTTTTTTATAATGGCTACAAGATTAATATTATCGATACGCCGGGGCATGCAGATTTTTCGGGGGAAGTGGAGCGTACGCTAAATATGGCGGATGGTGTGCTTTTGATTGTGGATGCTCAGGAAGGGCCGATGCCGCAGACGAAGTTCGTATTACAAAAGGCTTTGGAGCTATCCTTGACTCCGATTGTGGTCGTAAATAAAATCGATAAGCCAGCAGCGCGTTTGGGTGAAGTTGAAGATGAAATTGGCGATCTTTTCTTGGAGCTGGCGACCAACGAAGAACAATTGAAGTACCCAACCTACTATGCGGTTGCGCGTGATGGCAAAGCGGGCAAAACGCCAGAGTTGGATAATGATTTACATGTAATTTTTGATGCAATTATTAATGAAATTCCAGAGCCGCAGGTAGATACGGATAGCTCGAAGGGCGCGCAGCTTTTGGTGGCGGCTTTGGCGGCGGATAGCTACCTTGGAAAATATGCTATTGGCAAAATATTTCGTGGCAAACTGAAAAAGAATGAGGCTGTCACGATTATGAAGACAGACGGTTCGACCGTGAGGGGCAAAATCGATAGCCTATATACTTATCGTGGTCTTGGGCGTGAAGAAGTTACTGAGGCGATTGCGGGCGATATCGTAGCGCTAGCCGGCCTTGGTGTGGCCTCGATTGGCGATACGATTGCAACGGGCGATAATCCTGAAGCTTTACCAACGATTGAGCTTGAGGCGCCAACATTAAGCATTTATATTGGACCAAATACTTCGCCGCTAAAGGGGCGCGAGGGTGAGTTTACGACCTCTCGCCAGATTGGCGATCGCTTGAAGCGAGAATTGGAAACAAATATTGCCTTGCGCCTAGAGCCACAAGGGCTTGGCTATAAAGTATCTGGACGTGGCGAGCTTCACTTGTCGGTTTTGATTGAGACGATGCGCCGTGAAGGTTACGAGATGGAAGTTGGTCGTCCAGAAGTTGTTTATAA
>JAEETK010000028.1 GCA_016290315.1 Candidatus Saccharimonadota bacterium
AAGAATACGCAGAATATTATAAATATACAAATGAACGATACGGAAATATATCTAGAACATGACAAAACCCCGCGCGAAGATGAGGGGGCTGAAGAACCTGCCGACAAACAGGAGGGCGACAGCATGTCTAGTTCTACTACCGATACGGATAACGCTGAAGTTCAAGATGGCATCGAAGACACTCAATCTAGGCTAGCCAAAGATTCTGACGAAACTTTTACCGTCAAGCACGAAGAACTTGAACCTGACGAAATCGAAGAAGTTGAGGCCAATGATGAAGGCGCTGTTTTGTCAGATGCATTCAATAATAAGAGTGCCGAGTATCCACTTCCTACGCCCGAAGTGGGCGATATGCAGCCACTTCCGCCGCCAAATCCCGCTAATAGAGAAGATGAAAGAAAAACCCCGTCCTGACAAGGACGGGGTTTGTGGCTAGTGCCACCGAGGAAAACCACCGAGGGAACAATTAACGAACGACGTAGGCGGTTACTTTACCGTATTCGCATTCATACGCATTCGCCGAAACGCTCTGTCTTTTGAGCTCCAGTACGGCTGCCCAAGTGGGCTCGTGGTACGGCAGAATATATACAATCGCAGTGCCGCCAAAATCAAACTTGAAATTGCCATTGTTGGTGCTGTAGATAGTCGCGTCAAGGTCGGATGAAGGGAGCCCCTCGCCATCATAGGCTGCAATGAACGTTTCCGCCCATTTGGAGTCGTCGTCCTGCAGAATGCCTTCGCGAATCTTCGCCGCGTCTTCGGGCGCATACGCATAACCCTCGTAGGCGTTCAGCATGATGATAACTTTGCCCTCAAGTGACTGAAGATCATGAGTGCCCTCTGTCTCTTTGACAGTCTCGGGCTCAGTCTCGGATTCGGGCTCGGGCTCTTCCGTCGTTTCCTGCTGGATCGGCTCAGACACAATCTCCTCCTGGGCCATGTCTTCGGGTTTTTCAGCCTCGGGTTCCTGAGCTTCAGCGACGACTTCCGGTGCAGTCTGATCTTTCGGCTCGGGAGCAGGCCTGGTCATGAAGTAAAACACTCCAAAACCGCCAATAATCACGCCGATAATCAGAGCTACAATAGTTGCAGTTGAAAGTTTGAACTTTTTCATTTCTTTTCCTCCTAATGTTCTTTGCGTACTATAGCAACAAATATAATCTAATTATAGCACAGATGCTCGCAAAAGTCAAGCATAACTGAGCACTAAAATAGCCAATTGCTACTTTAACTTAAAAGGAATATAATAAAACATAATACTTATGTAAAAAAGGTGGGCAGAATTCTGATATTGAGTCCAGGGTCACATAGACGATGATAATACACGTTTTCAACAACAAATCGAATTTTGTTGAGGAGCTATTGCCTGCGGCTAGCAGTATGTATCCTCTGAATGTTGACGGCAAAACTCTTGGGAACGTAATATCAGACTACGACAGTTGGACCATACAGCTAACAGATGAATTTCATAGCCCAGAGGCGATTGGCGGCTCATTTAAACTGCAGTTATATCAAACGCACACAATTGTCTCCAAGAAAACTCATGAGACATTCTATGTTGTAGGCACCGAAAGCTATTATCAACAACGAGAAATATATAAAGCTCCGAGGGAGTTTCTAGTCGGTAGCAGCGAAATAAGTGATATTTACTACCACCAAGAGAATAATAACAAGGACCTACTTAAACTCTCGCTGACATTATATGGCTGGGTGGCCGAGACCACATCAACTAATTTCTTCGCCTCCAGAGAGCGTATTGTTGGCAAAAAAAGATTAGCATGCGGCGATTTTATCTTTTATTTTGGACTCAAGATTATTTTATTGAATAATGCAATTATCATTAATAGCCCCACCGACAAAATCAAGATTGGCCCAAAGATGTCTCCGACTAAAATCGACTACGCGAGCGCCGGAGAGACCAAAAACGCAGGCAAAAATGAATCAGACCCAGACATCGATGCACCATTCTTCAGCGAAAACGACTATTACTATAAAACGCCGCGTTTCAACTATATAACTGAACCTACAAGTGTAACAATAGACGAACCGCCAGCACCAAGAACCGAAGAAAAATTACCAGCAATACTTACCGTTGGCCCGCAGGTAACTATGGCAATAACTTCAGCGCTATCGATTGTGGCCATGATAATGTTCTCTACTCAATCAGGCAATAACGCCGGTAGAATACGTATTACGATAACCGTAATGGCAGTGTCAATGATAGGCGCTCTCGTTTGGCCAACGCTAACCCGAAGCTACAATAAGAGAAAATTGAAAAAGCGCGAGGAAAAGCGCCAAACGAAATACCGCGAATATCTAGCTAAAAAACAAAATGAAATAGAACAAATAAAAGCCAATCAAAGCAAAGTCCTAATAGACAACAACCCCCCTATTGAGCAATGTGCACAAATAATTGAAACGAAGAATAATAGGTTATGGCAACGTAATATTGAGCATAAAGATTTCCTATGCGTACGCGTCGGAACGGGCAATGTAGATACAGAGATAATGATCAATAGGCCAGAGGACCATTTCAGTCTAGACGATGAAGATCCGCTGTTCGTTGAGCTAAAGAAAGTTGTCGATGACTCGCTTCATATAGAAAATGCACCACTAACGTATAACTTTACCAACCAAATCATAGATGCCATAATGGGACTGCCTGGACTTACGAAGCCATTTATGGACAGTATTTTCTTACAGATGCTAACTTTTTATTCATATACGGATTTAAAGATAGTAGTCTTCACTACGGAGCCAGAAAAATGGAGCTATCTAAAGACGGCGCCACATTGCTGGAATAATGAGCGTACGGTTCGTTATTTCGCCACCTCGATAGAAAAATTAAGCTCCATATCTTTAGAGCTAGAGAAGATTTTTGATGCACGCAAGGCTAACGATGAAGAAGAAAAGCTCGAAGATAACGGCGAGAAAAAAGAAAGCTGGTCGACATTTCGCGATTTTCGACCATACTATCTTCTCTTTATTGACGACATGTCGGCTGTCAGGAATATATCATTAATTAACAAAGTACTACACTATAAGCGAAACTTGGGTTTCTCTATCATAGCTACCGCGCAGAGCGTATCGATGCTGCCTAGCGAAACGGCAGATTTCATTAGCGTCACGAAAGACTACGCAGCTATCTTAACCACGGGCGAAAACGAAAAACAGATAAACTTCAAAGCCGACCTCAATAATGGCATAGTTGACATGAAAGCATGTACGCGCAAACTAGCTAACATTCCTGTTAAGGCCGAACGTGGCAAATTTGAGTTGCCTAAATCTTTGCCATTTCTAGAAATGTATGATTGCGGACGCGTTGAGCAACTAAACAGTTTAGCGCGATGGAAAAACAACGATCCTACATTAAGCCTCTCCGTACCAATCGGGATCGACCAAAATAATGAGTGCTTCCGCATGGATGCACACGAAAAAGCTTACGGCCCGCATGGATTAATCGCAGGCACTACTGGTTCAGGTAAGTCGGAATGGATTATTACTTTCATCCTCTCACTAGCTGTCAACTACAGTCCCGAGGAAGTCCAGTTTGTTTTAATCGACTATAAAGGTGGCGGTCTTGCCAAGAGTTTCGAAAACGCAGAACTTGGCATTAAGTTGCCACATCTGGCAGGTACGATTACCAACCTTGATAAATCTGAGATATTTCGTTCAATTTCGGCGATTGAATCAGAACTAAAGCGTCGACAGGCGATGTTTAACAATGCACGCGAAAAGCTCAAAGAGGGCTCTATGGATATCTATAAATACCAGGGGTGCTACCGCAAAGGATTAGTGTCTGAACCAATGTCGCACCTATTTATTATCTGTGACGAGTTTGCAGAGCTAAAATCGCAACAGCCAGATTTCATGGATCAACTAGTGTCAACATCGCGCATCGGCCGTTCGCTTGGAGTACACTTAATATTGGCAACCCAGAAACCAAGCGGTGTCGTCAACGATCAAATCTGGTCAAACTCCAAGTTCAGAGTAGCGTTAAAAGTGCAGAATAGAAGCGACTCAAATGACGTAATTAAAAAGCCAGACGCCGCATATCTCAAGCAAGTGGGCTCTTTCTATCTACAGGTTGGTAACGACGATTACTATAATCTCGGCCAAGTAGCATGGGCTGGCGCTAAGTACTATCCATCAAACTCTATGCGCAAGCAGATAGATGGTTCTATTCAACTAATTGATGACATTGGCCACGTCGTAAATACCGTGAAGGACGAGGTGAAAGTAGAAAGCCAGGGCGAACAGTTGCTTAATATAGTCGGTTACCTGTCGGATATCAGCAAGAAGGTGCAGCTCCATACTCGTCAAATGTGGCTAAAAAATATCCAACCGAAGATGCTTCTAGCGGACTTGCGCGAAAAATACAATGCCCAACCAAGTGGAAAATACACATATAATACCATTATTGGCGAATATGACGAGCCGCGACTGCAGAAACAAGATATACTCCGTATAGATTTAGCCGGCGGGAATATCGCCATAGCCGGCAAACCAGATGGCAGTATAGACCAGCTACTATCAACAATAATATGGTCCAGCATTTGTGATCATACCCCAGCAGAAATTGCCTATTATATCATAGATTTAGGCGCCGAAACTCTGCGAAAATTCGCCAAGTTTCCTCAAGTGGGCGAAGTGGTCTTTCAAAGCGAAGCAGATAAAATAGCTGGAGTACTCAGTCTAATAACTGACGAAATGGAGAACCGCAAAAAAATACTCTCTGAATACAATGGCTCTTTTGAGTACTATAACCGTGTAGAAAAAGAGAAAATGGGACTAATAGTAGTTGTAATAAATAACTATGATATTTTCGGCGAGCTATTCTCGAGAGCAGTAGGCTTATTCAATGAGCTATTTCGCGATGCGCCAAAATATGGAATAATTTTCATAGCGACGGCAAATACTACTAGCGCATTCGGTAGTAGGATACTGCAATACTTTAACCATTATATCTTAATGCAATTGGCTGACGATACTATATATAGGTCGCTCACGAACTGTCGACGCGGTCTAATTCCTAAGAAAGCCGTTGGTCGCGGCATCTGCAAGATCGATGCCGACTCGACGGATTCCTATTGCGAATTTCAAACCGCAATGATTGACGACGAAGAAACAGAGCTACAAACCATAAAGACCTACGCGGATCAATGTGTAGAATATTACAAATGCAAAGTTAAACAGCTCGCCAAAATACCAGACGATATAACAAGCAACGACCTCATTAAGCATGTCTCAGATATTTCAAACGTACCACTAGGCGTCGACTTATATCAAAAGAATCTCTTAACGTACGACTTCTCGGCCCAAAAGATTCATTTAGTCACAAGTAAAGACATAAATGCAAACATTAATTTCGTGTATGCATTAGCCTCATTATTGACGAAAGTATCCAACGTTAAAGTGCGCGTAATTGACTTACTCAAGATATTCCGCAAGCCAATCCTTGATATTCAAAAATTCGAACAGGATCCAAATGTAGTATTCGCAGCCCTCGAGAAAGATATTCTAACAAGGACCGACTCTCAAGATTATGGCATAAACATAGTTATCGGTGCGGGCAAGTTCAAAGAAATACTTTCAGCGGCCGGCGTGGAAATATTCGAAAATGCATTTAATAATCTCCAAAAAAGCAAGAAAGTCATATTTATTTTGGTCGACAATTACGACAGCATCCGCAACCTAACCGTTGAACAATGGTACTTAGAAGCAAACGTAAAACGGGGCATCTGGCTCGGTCAAGGTCTCGACAGCCAAAGCTTATTCGACGTAGAAGTACGCTCTGAGGATAATAAATATAATTTCCCAGGACTCGGCTACGTTATCTCTGGTGACGATTACGACGTAATAAAAGCTATGATGGATAAGGACGAATAATGCAGTATAAAATACTCGTGCAGTTTCATATACCCGAAATAGAAGAGGAATACGAAGCATATATACCAATAAACAAGACCATCGGCGAGGTCTCGAATCTGCTGCTAAGAGTAATCCGCGAAAAATACAACACCTTTGCTGAAGGTAGCGATATTAAGATGTATGATAAATATACATATAAGGTTTACCGCGAAAACGACTTGGTCCGTAATACCGGCATCAAGAATGGTTCGGAACTAATCGTAATCTCATAAGCTCCTTCAGCGCGCCTAAAAATAATAAATTAAAAAGCCCCCATTCGGGGGCTGAGATGAATTTCTACAATCAAAAGTTTTATTTAATCTACGCGTAGAACATTCCACACGGGCGACTCGTAGCTTCTGTCAATAAGCTTCAATGCATAATCGTCCCGGCAATTAGATCTTCCGCAGCGGTAGGCGCCTTCGAAAACGCCGCGCAAATCTTCTTCAAGCTTGCCATAGTTGTCAGGAATTCGGGAGAAAATATTTTTACTAAGAATAGCTTGTGAGTTATCACTAAGCCCAGCAACGCAGTTTTGCAGTTGTTTTGACTCGATGATGTACTTTATCTTCATACATACAAAGCACATCGCGATAGCTGCCGGCGCAAGGCCGCCACTGAAAAGATTGGATACCACCACTGAAAACTTATTATAATCCTGATAGCTTACCTTATCAGGACCATTCTGCAGTAAGGCATAAAATTTACGCACTTCATCATGCAGATCATATTCCATTTTCTCCCTTAATTTATCAAAATCTCCCTTCACGATATTAACAGCACTGACATGCGGCATATTCGCGAAAAGGAAATCATATTCGGGCACCTTCAAGTACTCGCTGATAACATAGTAGTCTTCACAAGGCCAATACCCGTCAGCACGGACGGCTCCGTCTAAAACGGATGGAAGACTACCATAAATTAAGTCAGGAAGACCACACTGAGTCGCAAGATAGATGATAGCGGCTGCGTTTGGCGACCATTCCGGCGGCCCCACGATGCTACGTGTTCGAAGTTGCTCCAGAAGAGCATAGTCTATGGGAGACATGGACGGGCCAGAGTATTCAAGCTTTGGCATAATAATCACCTCCTAAAAGAAGCTGAACGTAAAGGAACAAAAAAGTAGAAATTCTTATAAGACGATATTATATCATAAATACGAACGTCTTTCAAAGAATGACGCGAAATCTCACACAAAGTACTTGCAAACTACTCAATAAAAATGTTACTATGGCGTACTATGTTTATTGCAAAACTATTTTCCGAATCAATCTACGAAAATGATTCGCTCGCGCTTCTGGTCCTGTCAAAAGAACAACAAGAAGCCACAATGCGCCACAATTCCATAGCCCATCAGGTATGCGAGATACTCAACCTACCGCCCGAAAAGTTTGAAAAAATGGCAAATACAGACAAAGAACACTTTTACTATAAGCTATCCGAAATGCTCTTGGATTACCCACGGCTAGCTTTATTTGTTCCGTTCTACATTCTCAAAAACGCAACCAACAATTTTCGTAAAGCTTACCTGAAAACATGGCAAACTTGCTGCCCAATGAGCGACACGAGAGAAGAGTTTCATATCGGAGATTATTATGAGCCCGAAGCAAGCATCGGCGCACCAAACCATGTTGTAAAAGCCATGCATTTGCTACCATGGTTACTAAAATACGAATACTTAAATACTGAAGAACTAATTAAACTAGCAAAGAAATACCAAAACGATGACTCTATTGCTATCTGGGGAATACTAGATGGCGCCGTAGCGGCCAAGCAAATGGGCATTATTAGCGGGTCTACGCTAGAGCGGATAACGCAAATTGCCAATAAAGCAAAGTCCGAATACCCAAAGCCGCCAAAACTAATACAAACAACCACAAAACGCCAAAAATGGCTAAAAGACCGAGCCGCAAACTACGGCATAGACCGAGATAGCTTTAGTTTACGTAATCCTGCTGGCCCATATAGTAATAACATAAATCAACAAGAAATCGATGTACCAATGCCCAGTTCAAAACACGAACACCTCATATTGCAAGGTTCTAGACTAAAGGGCTACAGTCGTCCAGGTTCCGACTACGACTATTTCATTTATGATGATCGAAATCATAAAATATATACGTTCGAAAAAGAACACGGCAAACTAAAGAATGATTACCTAACACAAAAACTAGAATTAGTTTCGCATTTAATCTTACTTGGCGCATGGCTTGGCGAAGACAAAAGGGGAACTATTGCCGCTCAACACGCGGCAGCAAGCCACTACTACAAAATGAGCAAACCAAAACAAGCACAAGCACTATTTAGTATCGAGAGGACAACAATTCAATGCAGATTAATGCAAAAGGGATTTCCTTGTGCCTATGCGGATTTATCTCCTGAAACCAGAAATCTTAAATCTATCGATGGAGATAGCGCATTCTATGACGAGCGACTACGCGAGATAGCCACGAAAATATGCGTAAAATATGCATATCTAGGCCGCAGAATAGATTTAGCAACATGGAAGAAGGCACTCTCATATACTACGCCGCCCATGATTGGCTAAAGAAAGTAAATCTACGAGTTGCGGCACAACTGTCTAAACTGGACGAATGTGTCGGATTATGTTATAATAACATTACCATACCTGTTGTTAATTACAATGCACCTTAAGAGAAAGGAGGGTTTAACTTGCACATAGAAGAGCCTTTTGTCGATAAAGTTTGGAAAGAGGATCCAATAATCAGCGGAATCATGAACGCCGAACAATATCTCGCAATTAAAAATCATAACTACAAAGCTCGTGATATTTGCGCCGCACTAAGCATGGCGGTCGGTGAATTTAATGGACTCCAGGAACATGAGAGGGAACGCATCTACAGTGAACTGGCAGATATTCTTTATGAAAATCCACGTCTTGCACTATATCTGCCGTTTTACGTCCTAAAGAACCCGACGGCAGAATTCAAGAAACACTACCGTAACGCCTGGTATAGGTGTAGCCTATATTACGATATACGTGAAGCATTTCATCTTGGCGACATCTACGAGGCGTCAGCCGCACAGGGCGAGCCCGAAAGGGTGACCAAATCAATGCATTTGATTCCTTGGCTGTTGCATTATGGCTATATCACGGAAGAAGATGTCATTCGCCAAGCTCATATGAGCAAAAACGAGAAAACCGTCACCTTCTGGAGTAAATATGATGGAGTTTGTGCCGCCTACGCAATGGGTTGGATCAGTAGAGAAACATTCGACACGATACAGAATATCTCTCACGAAGCCCAATGCCCACGACCTACATCGCCGATGCTCATCAGAGTCACAGAAGAACGCAAGAAATGGCTAAAAGATCGCGCTAACGGCTATAATGTCAACCAAGGCGAATTCAAGCTGCATAATCCGACCGGCCCGTTTATCGATAATGTCGACTACGAATGCGTCCAGCAAATTAAAATCGACACAGATTACGAATTCGTGATTTTACACGATTCAACCCTCAAGGGGTATGGTCGACCAGACTCCGATCACGATTTTTATCACTACGATGCAACCAGTGGAACTTTTCGTGAATTTCCAGAAATGTCAGAGATGCCAGAAATGGCAGTACATCTAATCATGTTCGGCGCCTGGATTGGCCCGCATGGCGAATCAACTCGTGCAGCGCAAATGCAAGCCGCAAGCCGCTATTATAAGCTAAGCGAAAGATCCAGAGTCAATTCTCTTCTTATCGAAGAAAAAGCGGCTCTACATTACCGTCTAATGCATAAGGGAATGTTCTGTGCATACGCAAATATCTCTGAAAAGACTAAACATCTCGACAGTATCGACGGTGACAGTGCGTTCTACGACGACCGCTACCGTACAATTGCAAGTCAACTATTCCTTAAGTATATCTTTCTCCCTCCGCGAGAATAAAAATGGGGCCCCCGAAGGGGCCCCTTTTGAATGGCTTGTTTACTTCAGCAAAGACGATTACAGCTGGCGGCCTCCGATACTGGAGGGGGCGACGTGGGCATTCCCAGGAGCGGACGTTTCATCAATCAACAAACTCCAGGGGATCTCCCGTCCAACGTTGTAGAGCGCCTGAATATAGTTCAGCTCATTACCAGGAGCTTCGGTATCATACTTCACAAGACCGATCACAAACTGAATAAAGTACTTTTCGCCGCGAGTAGTGCTTGCGGTAATATTCAGATCAAGCGCTTTCAGCATGATTTCTTTGGTCTCACAGCCAAGCAGAGCGGGTAAGCTCGAATTGTTCAGGAGCGCGCTAGCATCCATCGCATCTTTCGCCATAGCTGCGGCTACGGGTAAATAGGTCCCACGGAACACTTTATTGATGGCGTCCTTGACCGTTGCAGACGCATCCGCCACAGAATCGAAAGGCGGGCAAGCAGATGTAGGTGTTCCAAAAGCATTACCGTGTATAAATGCACCCCAGGAAGCCGGATTAGCCATCATAGTATTATAGCCATCAATCCAACCAGCTACAGCGTTGTAGCCATCGCGAATTGCCGGGCAAAGCTCTTTCCTAATCCGGTCGATAAACACAGAACGGTGCTTTTCGGTAAAGTAGGATCCTTTCAATCCTGTGATCGCGTTAAACAGGTCGCCATAGTCGCGACGAGTAATATCGTCCAGGACCTTCCAGTACATAGGGTCTACGGGCTCCTGAATCTTGTTAGCTTGAGCCACCATCATATCGCGAACTTTTTTACGTACATCAAAGAGGCCAAATCGGTCAGCGAAAAACACGCGCAGCGCGGCTTGTAAAGTAGAGTCATCTATTTTCAGGACTCCACCAATTTGCAGCCCCTTCAGAAGAGACTCATCAGAAGAAACCGGGGGAAGAATGGCCAGTAAATTGGCGGCAGAGTACATTGCCGCTGGAGCTGCGGCCGCAGCTTTTTCAGCCTCTGTATTCTTCATTTTTAAAACTAACTGCTTGGCCTGTACCAGCAACATACCAACACCAGTCAAATCAGACACATCCAGGACGGATAAATCGCTGACGGATTTAACTCCTATCTTGCGGAGTTCGGGAAGAATCGTGTCAACATCGCCATAAGCACTGAGTAAGGAACGCAGCTCAGAATCGGCAGTAGATGCGATCTCCACCGGCTCGACTGCCGGAGCAGCCACTTTCTCATCAATGGCTCCAGTAGTAATATTAGTAACTTTTTTGATTTCTTCGGACATAATATATACCTCCTTATTTAAAATATTTGTCCTTTCTGCACGCCCCAAATGAGAGAAGACGTATAGGCACATCCGTAATTGTCATAAATATCTCACGACAAAAATCTAAAACTTTGTCGCGATTATTTATATCAGATACGCTAGTTGCCAAATCATAGCCCTTCAAAACGGGTACCGCTGCATTAAGCAACGAAAGATTAGGCTTAACGCCTCCTGGCAGGACAAGATTACCATCAACAGCATAAGCTGAGCATACCGGCCAAATACCGTTCTGAATAATTTGGTCAAACCAGGTGATACATAACCCATCCAGCCGTGTCGACCCTTCATTGCATTGATCTATTGCATATTTTAGCAATACGCCGTCTAACGCGCCGGCTCGTACTTCGCCTTGCCAGCGATTTGTTGACTTATGGCTATCGGGCAAAAGCATACTTAAAGCCGAATCGGACGCTGTAGGCATAGGACCGGCCCCGTGACGAATTTCATAAGCTCGATGAACACCCAAATTCACGATCTTCCCGGTAAAGCCAGCGACACGTAGCGCCTCGTGGGAAAATTGTGGCAAAGTGCGTAACGAGCTAACGTGCGGCCTGAAACCGCATTCTGAGTCGGTTAAGATACCATGCGAACGCTCAATAACCACACAGCCCTCATTGTCGCGGAGCACTGAATGATAATCTTTAAGCGTAAGCAATTGTCCGACGCCATGAGTTGTCTCTACGATTAACTCAAAAACATCTTCATTATCCAAGTCAGCAAGACACCGATGGAGAAGCGCAATATCCGCCTCCAAGACATCATCGTCACAAAGTTCTCCAAAAATATCCTTCACAAATTCTCTTTGGCGACGTAACAACAGAGCAATCCTGCCCTTATCAGTCAAATCACGTGCGAATAGAGAGAGCTCTGGATTACTTCTACTTTGCCGATAAGCTTTGCCAACGCCAGTTCCCACCGTTCCATGAGGATGATCGCGCAGACTCAACTCATACAGCCTAGACCAAATTTGATGATATGGAGAAGCGCAGATGCAGTCGGGAGATACACTCAGCAAATCAAAAGCATTTGAAATACCAAACTCATCCCTAAGCGCATACGCTTCATTCAGTAGGCCAGTAGGGAACATTACGAAACGCGACGACAGATATGTCGGTACATTTTGAAACGTCCCGCAGCCCCACTGAGAAAAGCAGAACTTACGGCCATCAGCCAAAACGACACCGTGCGAACCTTGCGCGCCACCTTCTTTGATGATGGTGTGCGGTCGAACCTTTGCAGAAATCGCTTCAACTACGCCACCTTTTCCGCCGTCTCCGGGACCAAGGTCGGTAATTACATAAGCTTTTGAAGTCATGAGCCCCCCCTACAGCCAGTCTCCAGAATCCTCGTTCCGGTCGTCATCAATAGACAAAACTTCTACGTCGACAGGCATATCTTCAGAGCGTCGAATCGGGTTAACATCAGTCTTATTGACAAAAATATCACCTTTCTTGGGCAATGGGCCGGTCAAAAACTTAGACTTCCGCTCCAACTGACGCTGAGCACAGAAAGGAACCTTCATTAGGCCGGGTAACGCATCATAAATGTTGAAACTGGAGACCTGATGGTCCTCCAAGAATTTCTTCACGTCCAAGGGTTGCAGAGTGCCTTCAGTCAGACCGATCACTGCCGCCTCAACGGCAGGCAGGCAAGTCGTATCCGAAATTCGAATACGATGCTCAAGGTCATAGTAGTTATTGAAATCCCCCAGCGAATCGGAGCTTCTGCCAACACTAATCAAGAAAGCATGCGCCCGACGATGAAGAGCCGCAAAGAGCTCATTGAAGGTCGGAAGACTGTTCCGCTTGATTTCAGAATGGCCATTTTCAGCAAGTTCATTCCAGACGTTCTTGCCAAACAACTCCTCAATCGCACTAGGATCAAGTATGTCGTGGAAAGCCGCGTCCGTAATCAGGAAATGGTAACCCTTCAGGCCGCACCTGTTCGTAAAAGTATCCGTAAGATAAGCAGCGGCAAAAATTGCGTACTGCGGATCTTCGGGGCTATCAGCACCGCCACCTTCGGGCACCAAGTGCGCAACGTAATCAACGATTTTGCCCGCCGTCATTTCGAACTGTGGGCGCTGCAAAGGGAAACGGTCGGGATGACCGTCAACATCGTGGCGATCGCCAAAAATGCCCAACGCTAACTGCGGGTCGCAACCAGGCAGGACTTCGGAAATCGCTTGATATGTGTTAACTAAACCTTCCATACGTCTCTGAACGTTGTTACCCATCGAACCAGTAGTATCACAGGAATCTTCGACGTCAATCGGCATACCAACGGCCATTCGGTAAGTGCCATCATCCAGCTGCTCAAAACGCGGCAAAGAACGGCGAATTACCATTACTGCCGGATCAACCGAGGGATGAAGTTTGCAAGAAGAAAAAGCCTCTTCTTTAGCGTTACGCGAGACATCGCATTCTGCGCGCAGAGAACCGTCACCGCGTTCGGTAAAAACAATTCCTTTTTCAGCAGTTGCTTTCGCGAAATCATGTTTTGTAAAAGTATCCCTACCCATATTTAGCCACCTCCTTTACGGGTTGTCAGAAACATGCTTCCACTCGCCGGAAGTACAATCGAAGTATGTGAAAGGGTAATATTTGCACCCCCACCACTCGTAAATATCGCCATACAATAACCGATGCAGACCGATGCCGTCCAATGCATTATCATTTGGCATATCTTTAATACTCGTCAAGAGCTTACGAAAATCTGCCTCATGATCAATATCATTATCCTTCAGCCAATCCAACATCGTTTTCGCCATCAGCTTGCCGTTATTGTAATGATTAATATCGCTCGTATGAGTCCAATCGATATAAACAACCCGGTGATACTTCGGCTCAATCAACACCTGATTGGGGTCGAATTCATAATAGACACCAATGTCATCCAGGAAAGTTTGGAGCTTGAAGAATCTCCCCAAGATCCAAGCTGCCGATTTTGCATCCACAAAATACGAGTTTTTCAGCTTAGGCAAAG
>JAEETK010000062.1 GCA_016290315.1 Candidatus Saccharimonadota bacterium
GTGCAGCGAGAACTACACCCGGACTTGCTGGATTATGAAATTAGACCTACAGGGCTTTTTTATGAGTATCGACAAAGCCCTGTTAGCCGACCTGATAGACCGCTTTATTACCCAATACTATACCGGCAGCGACATAGACGATTTACGCTACCTTTGCCGAATAGTCGTTTTGCATTGCCCCGAAAAGAATTGTGAGAGGCACAGCCCGGCGCATTATTGGGATTACCTACCCGCCAATAAATCGCTATTCACTAACGGCGAGGGCAAAGGCGTTGCTATCGGCAACCTGTTTGCGCAACTATTCGCCAATTTCCTGTTAAACGAATTTGATTGGTTTTTAGAGAAAATGGGTATTAAGTATCATGGCCGATACGTAGATGATTTCTATTGCATACACCAAAGCAAGGCCGTATTACTTAACGCCGTGCCATTGATACGGGATAAGTTGGCCGAATTTGGCCTAACCCTGAATCCTAAGAAATTCTACTTTCAGCACTACACCAAGGGCGTAGAGTTTACCGGGGCAGTCGTAAAGCCCAAAACGTCGTATTGTTGCAACCGCACAATAACCAACTTTATTGCAGCCGTCAGGCGGTTAAACAACGCCAAGACATTACGGCAGGTTGAGCACGCCGTTTGCTCCATAAACAGTTATTTGGGCTTGCTACGACACCACAACGAATACGGTATGCGTAAGAAAGTCTTAGGTATGATAGAGCGACACGCCTACGAATACATCTACATAAAAGGCCGCTATGAGATAGTGGCACTAAAGAACAAATATAAGAAGAGAATACAGACATATAAAAGAATACGTGATGGCGATTATTGAAGTACAGCCCAAAGACCCGGTTACATTGCGCGTTGATGTAATAGACATGGGCCTTTTGCACTTGTTAGAAACCCGGTACGTGGTTTTGATTGAGCAACGCGATAACGACATAGTAATAGAACTATATAAGAAATAGAAAGATGGAGTACACGGAAATTTTCGGTATTATTGCGTCGATGGGCGCAGCCGTTGGCGGTTGGGAGTTAATTAAGTATATGCTTAATATCCGCAGCAACAAACGCAAGGAGAGAGCCGAAGCAAATAAAGCAGAGGCAGAAGCCAACGGAGCAGAGTTTGGCGTACTACGCGAGACGGTAGAGTTTTTGCAGCAGCAGTTAAAGGAAAAAGAGGAAAGGTTTGCTAATCAGACCGACCGGCTACGCGAAGTCCAAGACAAGTATTTTAATCTGATGCAAGAAAAGGCGAAAGCCGATTTGGAATTGCAGCGTTTTCGATGTGTGCGCCCTAAGTGCGCACAGAGAGAACCGCAAAACGGATATTAACCCCTAAAACGCAGATTATGGCTAAAGTAGAAAGCATTGTGCCTTTTATCCTGAAATGGGAAACCGGCACGACAGGGGCAACCCTGACAAACGAGCAGCTTTTTGAGAAAGCGAAGAAACGCGGATTTGCAAACGACCCCGACGATTTGGGAGGGGCTACGATGTGCGGCGTTACGTTGGCAACCTATACGGAATATTGCCGTAGGAAAGGCTACCCGAAACCATCCGTAGCGACCTTAAAGGCCATTAAGTACGCCGATTGGCTTGCAATCCTTAAAACGATGTTTTGGGATAGGTGGAAAGCCGACCAGATTACTAACGCCTCTATTGCCTTGATGCTTGTCGATTTCGTTTGGGCGAGCGGTAACTACGGGATAACCGTACCGCAAAAGGCTATAGGCGTGACAGCCGACGGCGTAGTAGGCCCCAAGACGTTAGCGGCCATTAACGCCCGCGACCCCCGCCAACTTTTCGACCTGTTGAAGAAAGAGCGTTTGGCCTACATTGAGCGCATTTGCAAAGCCCGGCCAAAGAACTATAAGTATCGTACCGGGTGGCTTAACCGTCTTAACGACATCAAATTTTCGGGCGTATGAGAAACGAGTATAACAGGTATTGGTATCACCAATTCAGGCAAAACAATAGTAACGGTTGCAGTACGTATTTGTTCCTGATAGCCTTTGCCCTGTTGTGCCTGGTAGTAGCCGGGTGCAGAACGCACAAGGCCGTTACAGACGAAAGCAGCACGGTATCTATTGTAGATACTACCCAAGTGGAAACGGACAGCCTGACAGCCACGCAGACGTTTACCGATACGACGCAGACCACTACGACCACAGAGCAGAACACGACAATAAACTTTGTGGACGGTGGCGGCACGGTAAGCATTGACAGCGCAGGTAACATTACGCTAACCGGGGTGCAGAGCATTACGGGAAACCTGACAACGAATACCAACCAACAAAACGGAATCAGTCAGACCAACGAAGTAACGCAGACGCATACCGATACGCAAAACGGAATAACCAATAACGAGAGCCACGCGAGCCACACAGAAAAAGAGACAAAGACAGAAAAGCCCGTTTGGTATCAGACTATCTTAGCAAAGATTGGCGGGCTATGCTGCATTGCGGCTTTGCTTTGGCTTTTGTTCCTGTACCTGAAAAGAAAGTTTTAATGATTAGTGTTTTCTGTAATATAGTGCTTTGCCCGCGCAGTCCGAGAGGATAGAGCGGGCATTTTTCAAACCTAAGACGGTAGAAATGGCCGTAGAGCGCGTTAAAGGTCGTTGGGGTTATAACTATACACCCGACGCGAGAAACGCGCTTAAAAACGATTTTCGGCGAAATTTTAACACTTAGTAACGCCTAAATCGGCGACAAACGCCCGTTTTTGCCGCCGACGGCCAAATATAACAAGAAAAACGCGATTTCTTAACACGTTATCAGGACGTGGTAAGTTATTTGCCATTTCCTAACAC
>JAEETK010000063.1 GCA_016290315.1 Candidatus Saccharimonadota bacterium
ACTCCCAAGCCTGACGCGCCACGACATAATAATGGCCAATCTCGCCCAATAGTGGCAAAGTGCGCTCCCAACGAAGCGGCACATCACGAATAAACTCAAACAAATCAGGATACTTCATCTCATATATCTGCGGACGATCTGACGCCATTTGCATCGAAGAATATATCGTAACATAATAAGCCAGCTGACGAGCTATCGTAGAAGCAATACGTTTTGAGAAGTTTCCTACATCCAAAATCCCTGGCGTATAATCCATACCGCCAGCCAATAAACGAGTAAACGGCAAGAAGCAAGCGTGCGAAGGCGATAATGCACCACCCTCATATTCCTGCCCGCGCGCACCTTCACGGGTCATTAAATTCGGCCAAGTGCGCTCAATACCCGTAGACTTAATCGGCTCATGTACATCAAGCATGATGTGATATTTAGCCGCCAGCTCCAAAGCGCGCTGATAGTGCAACACGCCAAGCTGTGAATGATGAAATTCGCGACGACCATTAATCGTCATCTTCGAGCCAGCGTAACCAGACTTAATATAACGGATGCCATATTGTTTTAAGAACTTATAGGAATCCTCAAGCTGCTCCTCGTAGTTATCGATAAAACCGACTGTCTCATGATGGCCGACTATTTCAACGCCGTTAGCATGACCGTAGTCCGATACTACCTTCAAATCAAAATCTGGCGTAGCTTCCATGAATTTATTGTTCACGCCATTTTCAAGCCAGTCGCCCTCCCAGCCATCATTCCAGCCCTCAATTAGTAGGGCAGAGATGCCAAGATCTTTACACGAGTCGATATATTGCATAGCATGTTCGGTGGTCGCACCATGACGATCGCCTGGCGCCCATGTCCATTCGCCAACATACATCGCCCACCAGATACCCAAGAACTTCGTTGGCTCCACCCATGAAAAATCATCCCGCGGCGGGTCATTCAAATTCAACATCATGCGAGACGTGATCAAATCCAAAGCATTATTCCCCACAATCACCATGCGCCACGGGGTAGAGAATGGCAACTCAACATAAGCCCTCATGCCATCCGAAAGCGGCGTAATATCCGTCTTCAATGACGCACCATTCAGCTTTATTGTCATTCCACCATAGTTATAGAGCGCTGCCTCATGAATTGCCAAAAAGTGCCCCGAGGTAGATTGAATCGTCAAAGGCGTATGTACAGAATCAGTCAGCGTATAAACCGGATGTTCTACGTAATCATACTCATAGCGATCTGGCTGATATGCAGGAATACTCCACGAGCGCGAATTCGTATCAACAGAAAATTCAGTCAACTCATCAGCTACGGCCATATTTTTCATCTCTGGCTGAGCTGGTATTTCATAGCGAAAAGCAAACCCATCATCGTAAACGCGAAAACGCAGAGTCAAAAGTCGATTTGGCTTTTCATACTCCTCAAGATAAATCGCCGTTTCGTTATAGTTATTACGGATTACATGCTGCTCGCCCCATTCCGCCTTCCAAACGTCGTCAACCGTGCGCGTATAAGCCCGAATTACGGCAAAATTATCCGTCATCGGAGTCATATCTTTCAGAATTAGACCTAAGCGCGACTTACGCAGGATAACTTTGTCATTCTTTTTTGCAAAGTAAGAAATTTGCCCATGATCGAGCACAAATACACAATCCAATTGGCCATTTGGAGATTTAATTTCATATATAGCATCAGATTTAGGCTTTTTGAAAAAATCACCAAACAGACTCATAAAGTATCCCACGTTAACATAAGTACATTGTAACACAGAAACAAAATGCTCATGTATAATTAATCCATATGTTGTGGCTATTTTTATGTATTGCCGTTGCCTTAATTTGGTCCTTCAGCGCATTTATCGACAACTATATTACCGACGTCATCTTTAAGGGCAAAAAGCCGCAATCCATGAAGATCTTTAACGGCATTAGTTACCTATTTTTTGCTCTTATAATACCGTTGGCGTTCGGCGTTAAGAGTATAGCCATTGAGCACATCATTCTTCTACTCTTGTCCGGCATTGCCAGCTCCGTTGCCTCAATTCCATACTACTTAGCCCTAAGAGAAGAGGAGTCGACAACCGCCGCAGTCTTTTATCAGCTGATCCCCGTTATCTATCTTTTTTCGGATTGGCTAATTTTCGGCGAAGCAATCACGTCATTGCAACTCATTGCCTTCATCATTATTCTAACAGCTCCAGCAATCATCATCTTTACTCGAAAACGACCACGTAGCCGTCGCATCGAGTTTAACGCCGCACTTCTTTTCGCTCTCTATGCCTGCATATCGGCACTTAGCGGCATCCTATCTACTCGCATCGGCGAAAAATACGATTTTCCGAGCGTCTTCTTCTACTTTCTCGTAGGACGAGGCTTATCAGACGTCATTTTATTCGCCACTCATTCCGATTGGCAACAACGCATGAAATTCATCTGGCGGCGCAAGAAATGGCAATTCCTCTTCGCAGAAGGAACCAACCAAATCATTTGTATTATCGCCGAATTCTTGAGCCGCTACGCTTTGATTATTGGAGTGGCATCCTTAATATCCGTCACCTACAATGTTCTCGAGCTAATATTTACTTTTGCACTCGGAATCATACTTTCTATCATTTGGCCTAAATTTGGCCGCGAAAAGCTCAATCGACACGTTGTCATCGCGCATTTTATCGCAACTATTCTCGCTACGATTGGTATAATACTAATAAGATAAAGGAGGCACATGGAAATACCAACAGGAATAATCGGATTAGTCATAGGACTATTTTTACTATTTTTCGGATATCGCCTAAAGAAAATT
>JAEETK010000064.1 GCA_016290315.1 Candidatus Saccharimonadota bacterium
TACTAAATATTCAAAAGAAATATGTAACTTAAATATTTATAGTAAATATATAATAAAGCGATCAATTTCATACATATTACCATGGTTTGTATGGACAGTATTTATTCGCGGTATAATTTTTGTTGGCAAAATAAAATTGGATTTTAAATATTTGCTATGGCATATGGATTCTGGTTACTGGTTCTTAACATCTTTATGGACAATATGTATGCTATTTGGATTATCTCAATTGATTACAACTAAATTAATTATATCTAAAAAATATTTCAAATATAAAATATATTTTGTTTTTTTATTTACTATAATACTTTCATGCTTGTTATTATCAATAGGGCTTCGGTTTGGATTGTCTTTATTTGGAATAAAGTTTATAATATACTATACTCCATTCTATTTGATTGGATTTATATTTGCACATATAGAACTGAATGATATTATGTTTAATAAAATTAAAGAATTTGTGATCTGTTTGGCATTCATTTTATACATTATTATAATAAAAAGAGTAAATTTTATAAACATCCAAGATAGTGGATTAAATGTGTTTTTTAGAATGCTCACATCCTTATTAGGATGTATTTGTGTATTTGGTTTATGTGACAAGTTTGTAAAAGAATGCAATATTAGTAATAAGTTAATATTTAAAAGCATATTATGGTTTGGTGTTCATTCATTAGAAATATATACTATACATTATTTATTGTTAGTTATAATAAAACCAGATAATTTGTATTTTATAACAACTATGCAGGGATGGTGTTATGTAATAATAAATATGATTTTTACAATTACAATTAGTTCATTCATAATATTTTTGATGCAAAATAATTACCTATTATCTTTTGTTATCTTTGGCCGTCAACATAAATAAAATAGTGGTTATAAATACTATTTGCAATATGGTTATAGACTTTTAAGTAAATTATTAATGGTAAAAAATATATTTCATTTTGTATATCATAAGTATATAAAAGATTCAAGTTTATAAACACTAACTAAATGTAACAAACACTATTATGTCACTATTTAAAGACAAAACATTGATGATCACAGGCGGAACAGGAAGTTTTGGAAACACGGTGCTGAAGCATTTTCTAACTTCAGACATCGGGCAGATACGGATCTTTTCGCGTGACGAGAAGAAGCAGGACGACATGCGGCACGACCTGCAGGCGAAACATCCGGACCACGCCGCGAAGGTCAAGTTCTACGTGGGCGACGTCCGCGACCCGCGGTCGGTGGCGGACGCCATGCACGGCGTGGACTACATCTTCCACGCGGCGGCGCTGAAGCAGGTGCCGTCGTGCGAGTTCTTCCCGATGCAGGCCGTGAAGACGAACGTGGAGGGGACGGACAACGTCCTGCACGCCGCGATGGACGCGGGCGTGAGGCGCGTCGTCTGCCTGTCGACGGACAAGGCGGCGTACCCCATCAACGCCATGGGCATCTCCAAGGCGCTGATGGAGCACGTCATCACGGCGAACGCCCGCGTGGCGGCTGAGCGCAGCGGGACGGTCATCTGCTGCACGCGGTATGGCAACGTCATGTGCTCACGCGGCAGCGTGATCCCATTATTTATAGATCAAATAAAGGCCGGCAGCCCCATCACGATCACGAACCCCGCCATGACGCGTTTCCTCATGAATCTGGACGAGGCGGTGGATCTCGTGCGGTTCGCGTTCGAGCACGCGAATCCTGGCGACCTGTTCATTCAGAAGGCGGACGCGTCGACGATCGGCGACCTGGCGAAGGGCGTCCAGAAGCTGTTCGGCGACACGGGCACGAACATCATCGGCACCCGCCACGGCGAGAAGCTCTACGAGACGCTGATGACGCGGGAGGAGCGGCTGCGGTCGGAGGACATGGGGCGTTACTTCCGCGTGTCGGCGGACAACCGCGACCTGAACTACGACAAGTTCTTCGTGAAGGGGCAGGTCCAGACGGAGGCCGACGAAGCTTATACATCACACAACACGACGCTGCTGGACGTGGAGGGGGTGGTGAAGAAGATACTGACGACGGACTACGTCAGAGAACAGCTTCACAATGCATAATTCATAATGCATAATTCATAATTGTAATAAGGCATTTGTTATTTGTTGTTTAGTTGCATCCTAACGGATGGGATCCTGCCACCACTACGTGGTTCTATATGGTATTTTACATTACCGTGGGTTTCGCAGCGCCGAAGGCGCTTGCTTCACGCCACGGCTAAATTCCAATTACCGCTAACGCGGTTCTATAAGGCTAGAAATTTTCGTGTCAATTCGTGTTTATTCGTGGTTCTAAATTGTTGCTATGCAATAATTATGAATTATGAATTATGAACTATGAATTATAAGGAATTTATTCCATGAAGATTTTAGTAACTGGTGCGAAGGGGTTTGTCGGGCGGAATCTGTGCGCGGCGCTGGAGGAGATCCAGAACGGTCATGACAAACGGCCGGACCATGAGCTGCCCGGCGGCGTGGAGGCCATTTTCGCGTACGACGTGGACAATTCGCCGGAGGAGCTGGACGCGTGGTGCGCGGAATGCGATTTCGTCGCGAATCTGGCGGGCGTGAACCGCCCGAAGGACGCGACGGAGTTCATGAAAGGCAATTTCGGATTCGCGTCGACGCTGCTGGACACACTGAAAAAACACGGCAACAAATGCCCCGTCATGCTGTCGAGCTCGACGCAGGCGACGCTGCAGGGCCGCTTCGCGGGCAGCGAATACGGCAAGAGCAAGGCCGCGGGCGAGAAGCTGTTCTTCGACTACGGCCGCGAAGCAGGGGCGGAGACGTAT
>JAEETK010000006.1 GCA_016290315.1 Candidatus Saccharimonadota bacterium
GAGCATTGCGGCAAGCAAGGAAAGAAAAACTGGCAAATTCATACCTGCCGCAATTGGTATTGCGCCACGTAATTCAACAAGTGGGAACATTGCCACTAATGTAACTAAGAATAATTTCAGCAACATAGCTCACCTCAACTTAATATATGATAGCATTTTCCATCTTTATATAAAAATACTGTATTGTTTTAGCTTTATTTTTGCTAGAATAAAACACAAGTGCCCGGTGTGTCATAATAATAAACGGTTAAAACCGCTGTTTTTGTAATTTTCAAAAAAGTACATTAAAAAGGAGGGGATATGGTAAAGAAAGCGATTGATTTTGTTGGGTTTGATGCTGGCGCTATTTCAGACGAGCTAGCTGAACGGATAAAACGTAAATTCCGCTCAAACCAGGAAATGATATGGGTAGCGCGCCGTGCGGCCTACGCAATTTTGGAAGGTAGTATTTCTATTGACGATACTACATCGAACGTTGTGAGGTTGATGTATCAACTGGGGTATATCAGGAGGGGCTTAGATCTTTCTACTTTCGCAATCAATCGAGTTTACAAGGCATTACTGGGTAGGGGCGCTGAAACAATAGTCCCAACGCGAGTACATGACTTCTATACTGAGAACGATGGAGCTAATCGTTTCTGTTTAGCGAATGTGCGATATGAGGAATTCGTACCGCCAACCGAGAGCTGGAGCAGGAAAGTTGCTGATTCTATTAGGGAACTGTTCGATAACCAGCTTCCGGCAGAGCAGCCCATGATCTACGATGCCGTCAATCTGCGTTTTGGGCTCGAAGAAGAGAGTGGGCGTACGTACAAACGGGTATCGGCGATGCTTCATATTTCAGAGAGTACAGCAAAAAGCAAGGTTAGGCGCGGCCTGGAGGCTATTAACCGTTCTGGCATAATGTGGGGAACTGTGCCTAACGGGGCCTTCGCTGTGGCGCCTCTCTCTATTACGCTCAAATCGAACATCGATGATATTTGCCTGACTACGCCCGCGTATTGCAGCCTAAAGAAGCTCAGAATTAATACAATCGGCGATGCTCTTGAGGCTCTAAAGGGCAGAGGTAGGATTCGAGGCATCAGTGACGTGGCTAATCGTGAACTTAAATGTAAGCTTATTCGTGCCGGTTTCGAATTAAAATAATCTGCCCCCCCTCGGGCACCAAGACAGTGTCAGCCCCCGGCTTTTTGGTCGGGGGCTTTTTGCGCTATCTTAAAAGTGTTATAATAGGCCAACGTTCGCTAGAAACAGATGTTGTACTTTAAAAGAAAGGAGAGGCGAAAATAATGGTCAAAAAAGCGACCGAGTTCCACGGGTTTGCAATTGATAACCCTCACAGTATTCCTACCGAGCTTATGTCGAAGATTGCAAGAAAGTTCAAGACTGTCCCTGAGATGATTTGGAGGGTGCGTTGTGCGGTTTTTGACGAAAAAGTCAGTGGCCGAAAAATACCCAACGGATTAGTTAATGATCTTGCTCAATATTTTACAACCGCAGGATATATCAGAGAAGACCTTACTGTTGACACTTTTGCTATTAATCGTCTTTACAAGGCGGCAAGTTACGGTACCGATCTCGGCATTCCAATTTGCGTTCAGGATTTATTATGCGCGTATGATTGCGGTCTCTACGCAAGGGCAAATCGGCGCTATGAAAACTACGAGTCGCCGACTGACGAGCAGCGCAAGCGCATAGCCGATTTTATTAAGAAATCACTTTGTGACCAGCCATCCAAAAGGCGGGACATGTCTGGCTACTACGATGTGCTCAATCTGCGTTTTGGCCTTGAGCCGGGGATAAGACCGCATACTTACAAGGAAATATCGGCAAAACTGTTTATGTCAATCGGCAGCGCATCGGACAAAACTAAAGCAGCCTTGGAAGTTATTCGGGATTCTGGCCTACTCGCAAAGCTTGAGTCGGAAGAAATTTATGCCGTAGTGCCACTGTTTGTTTTTGAAGATTCCGTTGTTAATATGCTATGTTTAACTAGAACAACACGAGACGCTTTGGCGCGAGCGGAAATCAAAACGATCGGTCGGCTCATCGAAGCATTAAAATGTGGCCACATTGACGACAATATTCGCGGCGAGGTTGTGAATCGACTTGCGCGCGCTGGATTTGACGTCGAGTAGCGCCTCTCCTATCAATACAAAGACATACCCTCGGTCTATTGGCCGAGGGTTTTTAACGATAAAAAAGCCCAGCCGTTGGCTGGGCAATGATTCTAGAAAGAAAGGGCTTTTTGGGGCAAATATGCGGAAACGTCCTCGCCGTTTCGGCATTTTGCGCAAACACCTCCCAGACGGACACTGGCATGGTTCTTTTACAATGTTCGTAATAGAAGCTAAACCAAGTGCTAAAATTTGCCATGCTTACTCCTGTTCGTTCGGAAAGGGCGCTCTGTAGAATGGCAAGTTTTTGGTTTAGTTCTTCGACCGTTGTATGGCTTTTCTGACAACTATAGTCGTCAGGATATCTACCGGTTATCCTTTTGTTAATATTCCACATGTCGATGCACATATATAAGTCGGCATACAGAATAAAAAGCTGTGGTATTGACAATTTCGACAGGTCGCCCAGGTCCATGTTACCTGGGCTACAGATTCGTATGTCCATTATTCCTCCAGCGCTTCGGTTACCAAGCATCTAATATGTTCCTCGACTGCGTCAATCACCGGCGATTGAACCGGGTCGTCCGAACAGATATATCCACCCAGTACGGGGTTCGCAAGTATAACTACTTCCGGGCCTTGAGGCAGTTCTGAGGGAACCTGCCATATAAAGTTGACCAAAAGCTCTTTTGCGTCAATCACCTCCTCATCATCGGTCGGCCTTTCTCGGATGATTCGATCGATTAGTTCAATCTCTTCCGGGTAATCGGCCGTATCGACCATTTCGATCCCATACTGTTTGAGCTGTTCTCCAATGAAGGAACTAGACATGTCGTCCTTTGTTCCCAAAACAAGAACATACTTGGCAGACATTGACTGAATCTTTTGCGCTACGCACTCCCAGAGTTCCAGCATGTTTACATCGACTTGGTAATGGGTTGGCGGCCAGATTACGCCTTCTACGACCTCGTGTAGCTCGGCAACCGCAGGTTCTACTTCTCGCAGATTATCGGTTGCAAGCGCCACGCAACAGCATTTGTCTTTGAGTGCCAGATCGAGCGCTTCTTGGCTCATCTTTTCAGAGAGCTCGCCCCAATCTTCTTCTGTCTTCGGCGGCCCAGAACCTTGAAAGTCTGGACAGTAACGGATCACGAGCCTGGCGGCATTCGCATCTTCCGTACGCCGTTCAATCTCTTTGCTGATACCTTCGAGGTACATCAGCGTAGCGTCGTAACTAGTGGAAATAATTCCGATACTTTTCAAACAACATCACCTTCCTTTCTAATATTAAAGTGCAAAACCCTCAGCCATATTTTGTTGCGCGACGCAACAAAAACTGAGAGCGATTTAAATTATAACATAATATGCGCTATTAGTAAATGCAGACCACGACAGAGATATTTATAGAAAATAGGCTATCTTTCGCCATCTTGGCGGGTACTTTTAAAGAAAGGAGAAGAATATACCTTTTCTTTCAGTCCCTTGGGGCTTTTTCGATAGAACCTGAATTTTTTTCTAGGAGGAAAAAGTATGAATTCTACTACCGCTTTATCTCTCCGTGCTCTGAACGATATCCTTCCGACAGCTACTGCAAGTCGTCTCATGAAAAAATATGGGACGGTAAACATGGCTATTTGGTGCGCTCGTGTGGAATACTACGTGTCGCTCCTTGGCCGTCAGCCCAAAAACGACCTGCCCGAGCTGATCGATGCACTCCTTGCTAATGGATATATCCGTAAGGATATCACCCCCGCAACCTTCGCGATCGGCCGCCTCTATAAAAAGGTTGTCAGTCGCCGCAAGATTGAGCATGATATCCCGGCAAGCGTGGCCGACCTTTACCGTGCGAACGCGGAAGAAGCGAATAGGCGCTATGAGCAGTTCGTAGCTCCGACTCAGGAGCAGTGCGACAGGCTCATTGGGCACATTCGCGCCCTGTTCCAGAACGTGTCGGATGAACACCCCGGTCAGTCAAAGGCTGAGAATGTTGGCAGAAATGTTGACATCATCAGATACTGGTCTGGGCTCAGTGAAGATGGGATGCCTCATACGGCCGCGGATACTGCCAGGCGGTACGGTCTGTGTGCGCAGCGGGTGCTTGGCATTGTCAGGTTTGTTTCCCGCAGGCTCGCATTTCACCCCTTCGCTATCGGTTGCGATGGCGACATCGCTCAGGCGATCTTCGCGATTGAAGGGCTGCGTCCGCGCGATGTTCCGGAAGATTCGCCGATTGTCTACGTAGTAGGTGACGGACAGCTTCATCGCACGCTCAGGCGCGCCGGCATTAATACGGTCAGTGATTTGCTGAGCCTCTTCGACCCCAAGTCCAAGAAGCGCGTACGCAATCTCGGAATAAAGGGCAAAGATCGGCTCCGGAAGCGTCTCGAAGAAGCCGGGTACGCTTTTAACAAAGACGGCTATCTGGCAACAGAAGCCGAACTTGACGAGCTTTATGGCAATACTCTCTTGGAGCCACTTGAAGTCATTCCGTGGCCGTCGGAACTGGAAGAGTAAGTCTCTCCTTCTTCTGCCCCCCTTCATAAAGGGGGAAACCCTCGACCATTGGTCGGGGGTTTTTCTTGGCTTAAATCAAGGCGGGGTTTGCTAGCTCGGCCCTTTCGTGCGCATCGAATACTTTCATGATTGTTTGTCGCCCTCTGTGAATCAATACTATTGGTAATCCTCTTTCTTTGGCTGCTAGCTTGTCATCGGGGGATATTTTATCAATTGCAATTACTACGTCGGGCGTCAATGCGGCACCTTTTTTGATTCCTTTTTGCTGTTTGGTAGTCTTAGTTTCAATCGTAACTTGACTATAGGCCTTAAGCCGAAGCGCCGCTTCGCACAAGTCCTCTATGTCGAGCAATATTTCTGGCGCGTCGGTTAGCTTTAATGGGTCAGTTTCGTAGCCGTCCGTATTGGAGTCGCAAGGGTAAATATGTGCAATCATAGACGCATCAATTCCACTCTTGTAGCCATACAGAACGCGCCCGGGGAAATGCGAAAGGTTTTTCTCGGTCATAATCGTGAAGCCCATATATCTCCGCGCCTCCGCCGTCTCTTCTATGGTTCGATTCTCCCAATTCGTGCGTACTCTAGCCAATAAAAAGAAATGGTCTTTGTCGCAATTCAACTCCTTCACTTGGCCATTTTTTGCGTCATCAAAAGTAATCAAGCTGCCTACGAGGGAATTGCAGGCGTAGTCTCTGCAGGCTACGTAGGTCGTCTCGAGTTCTTTTCGTGTTGCTTCCGCCAAGTTCAGCAACTCATGCTTCTTTGCATAGGATGAATTATCGATATAATAACGTAGACTATCATCGTTTAACCTTGTCGCTAAAACAGAATTTTTTATCATTTCTAAACTTACCTTAAAATCCATTTTTCATTATAGCTAATAGCTTGCTAAATTTATGAAAAATATGGCAATATGTTCCTAAGTATCCTAGATTACGTCGAGAGGCCAAGTTGGTGGGATCTCTAGTCGCTAGGCATGTCCCGTGTTATGGTAAGAATGTGCAAAATGTTGGAATTCTCGTACGCGAAATAAATAACTAAAGGACGATATTGCATGGAAAAATTGAAGACATTTTTAATAAAAGCTAAAAAAGAGACGTATGCGAACGCAAATGTCGAGAAAACATCGGCTTCGCGCGTTGGGTCGAATGACTATGAATATAGTGAAGCTGGTATGACCTATCATGATACTTATTTTGGCGGTGTGAAGTTTATCGGCGAAGAAGTAGTCTACGATGGCGAATCCGATACGCCTATTTGGGGAATGAATTACTATGGCGTGACTTTGGACGAAGAATTATCTGAAGAAGCTATGGATAAAGCCTTGAGACCAGCTTTAATGAAGGTGGGCGAAGATGATATTTTGCCAGTACGTGGTCCAAGTCGCTTCGAGAGCGATGGCTACGAGTATACTTTTAATGTTGAGGGAAACTTAGATCGTTTTGATGGCGTTGAAGAAATACACAAAGGCGGTAAGCTCATCTATCAGCTTCGTTGCGCCGGTGGACGTGTAAAATGAGCAGTGGTCTATAATTAAAATAATGAAAAATAGGCGCACGGTAGGTATTCGGATTGTCAGTCTAGTTGCGGTAATGGCATTAGCGGCATTAGTCGTATTTTTTGGTCTAAGTTATTTTCGCCCCTCATATTCGGAGACGCAGTCCGGCCCCGTTGAGCTAGATGAGATTGCGAAACCAGATAAAGATTACACGATAAGCATAGTTGGCGATATCTCTTTGGCGGACAACTGGGAGGTAATGCCGCAGTATGATCAACGCGGCAAGGGGGTTAGTGGCATTTTGTCGGATCAGGTTCTCAAAGTTATGCGCGAGAGCGATTTTATGGTTGCGAATAGTGAATTCACTGTCAGTAATCGTGGCATTAAAACGCCTGGCAAATACTACACTTTTCGCGCCAAACCCGAGCGACTATCAATTTATAACGACATGGGCGTAGATCTGGTAACGCTTGCCAACAATCACGTCTATGATTTTGGACCGCTCGCTTTCAGCGATATGCTAGAAAGCTTTCAGGCTATCAAAATGCCATATATTGGCGCTGGCAAGAACTTAGACGAGGCTAAAAAGCCATATTATCTAACCTTACCCAACGGCTATCGCGTCGCCTTCGTTAATGCTACGCGCGCCGAAAAATGGGGCATCGACACTCCTGGTGCTACGGCCACTACTGGCGGCGTCTTGCTTTGCTACGATACGGCGGAGTTTATCGATACTATCAAAGAAGCAAAGTCGAATAGTGATTATGTTGTAGCTATCATCCATTGGGGAACTGAAGGGTCGCATCAATTAGAGCAAGTCCAGAAGACGACCGCTAAAGATTACCTCAACGCTGGTGCGGATATTATTGTTGGTGGCCATGCGCATGCATTGCAGGGAATTGACTACAACAACGGGAAGCCGATTGTATATAATCTTGGCGACTTCATCTTTAACAACGGGACCGAGGATACGGGAATCTTGCAAATCAAATTCCTTACAGACGGTGGAGTAAAATTCTACTTTTTACCTGGTCTGCAAAATAATGTCTTCACGGATTTACTTTCAGGTAACGCTCGTGCGCAAAAAATCAGCGAAATCCTATCGTGGGATGGCTCAAATGCAAAAATCCTTGATGATGGCGAAATCGTAGCGAGGTAACTATAATAATCTAAAAAGGAAAAAATATGACTGGAAAAATCTTTCTTTCTGGTGGCGGCGATGAGAATGCTACTAAAATGCTTGACGAAATGTTCTTCGCTGAATTGCCGCAAAATAGCAGCATCCTTTACGTCGCCACTGGCTTTCGTGACAATGAGAAGATATCCTCCGCTTCTGAATGGATGCGAGATATGATTGTCATGCACGGACGTACGGACATTCAGTACCTTTTTGCTGATAGTCTGGCGCCGTTTAAACATCTGGGTGAATATAGTGCTGTCTATATTGGTGGCGGCGATACGGAAGTGATTATGGACGAATTTGATCGTACCGGCTTCGAATTCGTTTTGCAAGACTACAGTAATCATGGCGGCGTTGTTTACGGCGGCGGTGGTGGCGCCATTGCTCTTGGCAAATTTATCGATACCGGCCGTGACATTCATCGGCATTATAAAACTGGCGCCGGCCTGATTGGTCGCTATTCTGTCTATACGGATTATCGCGATGAAAATAAAGACGGCTGGGCCACTAGCCATGATTCGTTTCTAATTTGTTTGCCCAGTGGGGTTGGAGTTGTGGTTCAGGACGGCAAGATCATCCGTCATGCTGGCAGTAACTATAAAATCTTTGAGCTATAATTGACAAAAATAGCAAGAATATATAAAAGTATTGACAATATTTTAACACTATGATATAATAAACAATGCAAGCTTGATTAGCTTTATTGAACATTAAGAAGATGCGTTAGGGTCTCCTCTGGAGGATTTTGCAACTCGTTCTGCCTATCTATATGGTGGCCAGAATGAGTTGCGAAAGCCGCTCGAAACATAAACACTTTTTTTCGGCGGTAGCCCCCGCCAGAAGGAGATTTTCTTATGGTTATTATTCTCATTCACAAACAGGCCGGTCAGAGAAAAGACGCAATCCGCGTCACGAAGGAAGCTGATATTCCGGACTTCCTGCGCGAATCCGTTCGTGTGTCAGGTGATACGATCCAGCTCACATGCGTTGAGGGAGATGAAGAATGCCCCATCGGCAGCGTGATTGGATATGAGGAGTCTCAGGCCACGAGCACCGGATACAACTGCTGGTGCATCGGCAATGCCGCCACGAACCTCATCGAGATCGACGGAGTCTTTTATAAGAAGGCCACTATTATGAAGGCAGCACTGCTGACCGAAGAGTACCCCGAGTTCCTGAAAGGGGCCGAGATTTCCCGCAACGATGACGGATCCTGGTCAATCAAGACGGACTGGGGGGTAAGCACCGGATTTCCCGGAGAGGCATACTGGGTCAGATATGGCACCAAGGAAGATGGTACGCCGGACGCCAACATCCTGACAAAGACGGAAAAGTCTTATCGGGATTATATCGTCTGCGATGGGAATGGCAACGATCTTGGCTGGCTTGCAGAGATTGACCCCGCATAACTGACAGCCCCGACATAAAACGCATCGATTAACCGCCCCCCGACTTTTCCGCACTAATCGTGCGACGGTCGGGGGCTTTTTCATGCAAAAAGACTACATTTCGCGCGCAATCTTCATAATCTGCTTGCGGAGTAAAAAGTCGTCTAGTATCAGCAAGCTATCCGTGTCGCATTTCTTATTAAACAATTCTTCTAGCTTTTTGCGCATGCCGATACCGTCAAAGTATAAGTAGCTTTTACCATCTTCCAGGGAGATTACATTCATTAACCATTCTGGGTAATCCGCAAAAACTTGCTTCATTTTTGCCGTATCAAAACGATCGATATTCAATATGATCATTTGGCCAATAGCTTCCGGCAAGACCCCGGCCTTCTCAATCTTTATGTCATCCTTGATAGCTCGCGTAAAATCTTTTAAGATTTCCGATTCGCAAGCGGAGAAGTATTCGGCATAAAAATCGCTCGACACATCGCCTATTTTCAGTAGCTCGCTGTAGGCATTACGGTCGCGTTCGGTCGTGATACTAGATTTAAGGTTTAGTGTGTTGTCTAGAATTCCAGCAATAAGCAACTTGCAAATATCAGTGTCTAATATTTCGGTATGGTTAGATGAAATAATTCGCTCGTAAACTATAGTGCAGACCGAGCCGATAAACTCAATCTGAGTTTTAATGTTCGGGTAATCATTCCAATATTTTTCATAGCCCGTATGATGGTCGATTATCTCAATGAGCTTCCTTGTAGTAACTTGTTTATCGAAAAAATCAGGTTTTGACGTATCTAATACGATGAATTTTGCGTCTTTTGCTGTATCTACTGGGTCGAGCTGGTATTTCAGGTTCAGAATTAAAGGCGGGATACTCTGGTTGGGCCTAGACGAAGATGAGGCAGTTGCATTTTTCCCTTGCCTCTTCAATAGTTCGCGATAAGCGATGATGCTAGCGTATCCATCAATATCTAAATACTTACAGCCCGAGGTGACGACTATATTGGTTTTCATGCGTTTATTGTAGCATTAGGTGCGTTGACAACGAGTGATAGAAGATATAAAACGCTCGAAATTCTATTTTTCTGAACGAAGTTCGCTTCGAAATCCCGTCGGTCTTAAAAATGCTACCGCTTATGATATTATGATTAGTAAGCAATGATACATAAGGAGACATATGGCGCTTAGGGGTATATTCGAATTTCTGCGCGGGCAGACGGAGGCTGAAAGAGTCGACGGTTCTGAACAAAATCGGGAACCAGAGCAAAATGATGAGATAGCGGAGAGTGCGGAAAAAAGATTACCCTGAAGAACGTATGGAGCAGGTGGGCGAAAAGGCAGTCGAAATTGATAACGAGCTGAATTACACGGATCAACAATGGGCAGATAAGGGCGGCTCGCCATCAGAGCTATCGGCACAGCGAAGAATTAATTTAGAAAAAAATAGAGAACGTCAAAGAACGATTGAAACCAAACTAAACGAAACATTCACGCCAATCGAGGAGCTAGAGGCAATAATGGATGCTGGCGAAGCCGAATCCTCAAAGACTGTCGTCGAATATGAGGGCAAGCCAGTTGTAATATATAATACTGGCAATTTGCCGTTTAGATATCTAGAGCATGATATTCAATATAGTGGCGGCAGGGGAGGTCAGCCATTAATGAAAGATCCCATGTTGTGGTACACCAGCAAAGAAGAGGCTCAAAAACGCGCTGCGTCCTTGACATTTTCGGATCAATTGTCTTTCCAATACAAAGATAGCATTAAACGGCGGGACCAAGAATACGTTGATAAAGATGAACATATTTTCTATTGTTTTCTGCATCTTCCAGAAATGTCTCTTTCTCAAATGGGCGAAGGTGCTACTGGCGAGCTGATTAAGGGTAGTAACGATATTATTAGCCTCAACGAAGGATCGGCAACTGGTGATGTTGCCGAGAAAATATCGGATAAGAGATTTTTAGAGCTTCAAGCGCACCGTTACGACGAAACGGGCAAGCCGGCATTCAAGATTGATTTTATCAGAGCCCCACTTGATGGTGTAAATGAGGATGTTCTTAGGCAAGCCGCTGCGCACGGAGTGCCAATCTTCATCATACCAAACAAACATGTCCTCACTAAGGAGGAGGCAGCCGCAGAGGAAGCGCGCAAAGCCAGGGAAATAGAGCAAGAACGAGAGCGTCGCAAAGATGAGTTATTCAAGATTATTCTTGGCCATAAATTTTATGATGATGAAGCTTATGATAAATTAGATGCACTTATGCAGGATCCATACAGTAAAGAATGGGTTCCAAAGCTACAAAGTTCTAGAATGGGCGATGCTAGCGCGCAACTTCGCGCAATGTCTCTAGAGCAAGCACAAAGTGGTAAAGAAGAATTCGATACTTCGACCGAAGAGGGTTTTGAGGCGAACAAAAAGGTTGAACTCGAGCGCGCAAATAAAGAAATCGGCTTCGAAATCGAAAGACTCATGTATATTAACAAAGATGAGAGGACGGAAGATGAATTGCGCGAGAAGAGAGAAAAGCTAGAACAGCTTGCAAAAACGAGCAGTCGAGAAAACTGGGGAATATATGTAATAAAATATCAGCAACTTTTTAATCTCGTAAAAATGCGTGACGAAATCGAGTCTAGCCAATTTGGTGTGAATAGCGAAGAGGATGACCCGGAACTAGAAGACGAGGAGGCGGAGCCAAGCGTGGAAGAACTTGAGGCCAAAGTCGAAGAGTTATGGCAACAAGTCAAGTCGAAAATTGATGCTTTCTTAGAAAGTAAGGATTACGACGACGATAAGCTCGATCGGCTACAAAATAAGCTAATTGAAATGGCTAACAACCCAGATAGTAATATTCTTTGGAGAAGACCAACTCACAATAACCCGGACTTCTTTAAACCATTCCAGGAACTGGCCCGAAAATACAAAGAAGCAGATGCTGAGCTAGAGAAAAAGCGTCGAAGCTAGCACGGTCTTGGGAATAGTTTAAGAATGCTATAATCATTGCATGAAAGCGATTGTTACTACTAAAAAGGATTTATCTGCCACTTTTTTCGAACAGCATGGGTGGGATATATACCTTTACGATGAACTCCCTGGACGCGATCTTAATTATGACGTAGTTTACTTGCGCGACCCATTCAATGATCAAGAGATATCGCCCCGTGCAAAAGAATATGTCGAAAACGCTCTAAAAACTTTTCACTTTTCAAAAAGCATAGATAATATAACCACGTATGAACAGATGGAGTCTTTTGAAGACAAGTATCGCCAGTACATGCTTTATTCTGACTATATGCCGAATACGTTTTTGCCTTCGAATGGGACATTCCGCGATGGTAAGCATTTAGCCAAAAAACGCATCTCGCAACGCGCAAAAGGTATTTATTTTAGTGAGGCGAATTTTGATGATAGTTATATCATCCAAGATTTAATGGATATTCAGGAAGAACTGCGCGTCTATGCTATTTTTGGTAATCCAGTTGAGCAGGCTACGATAAAAACTAGCAAATCGCCAGAGTCAAAGGTCAAAGTTGTCGGAAAACGCCAATTGACTGAAAAGGAGAAAGATATTTGCAAGAAGATTGCTACTCTCTCCGGGCTTGATTTTATCGGCATTGACCTCGCCGTATTAAAAAATGGCGAATTAAAATTGATTGAAGTAAATCGATCGCCACAATTCAAGCGATTCGTAGAAATATATGGCGAATCGCCACTATCTGAAATTTTAAATATATAAGATCGACCAATTCAGACCTTTATGATGCATAGGTTGTGAATTAGTATAAGTCCATTGACAAAAATAAGCATATGTGGTATAATTAGACGAATAAACCCACTAGGGCTTATGGAACTTTAGGAAAATGCGTTAGATTCTCCCGATGGGGATTTGCGACTCATTCTGCTTAGCTATTATTAGGTAGTCGGAATGAGTCGCAAAAACCGCTCAAAGATTTTTCGGCGGCAATTCCGCCAGAAGGAGGAGTATGAAGCTTGTAGTAATTGTTGCTGTTCTGATTTTCATCGCACTCGTCGTGCGCTACTTAACCGATGACTACGGCAGCTATAGCGCCCTGAAGCCGGACTTTGTCTGGTACACCAAGGCGCTGGTGCAGACCTACTGGGACATGGTAGTCAGGGCGATCGCTCAGATTCCGCTTCCCATGGCTGACGGAGTATTTCGTTTTCCTGACGCCCGCCCCTTCGATTACTTTAAAGTAGGCGAAGATGTGGTTTTCATAAACTACATCTGCGGTGGAGTGATTTCCGAGAGCCTTCCGGCAGTCGCCAAGGGAGTCGTGACAGCTATCAACGCCGCCGACGGCATTATCACGTTCACGGCATCGGTATCAGGTGAGGAAATACAGTTCTATAACTGTAGTAGCCTGCTAATTCACACCTGGGAACATGATCGTCTCAAGCGGCGCCCGATACTTAGGTACCTGTACTGCTACGACGCCAAGGGTACTTCGATTGAAGGTATCGGCAATGTGATTACCGAGGCCGCCGCCTAACGCGTCCACCCCCCGACTTCCGCACAGCCAGTGCGGGCAGAGTCGGGGGCTTTTTAATGGGTATTTTTGGGCAAGAGACCTAACTTGCACCTCATGATATAATTGCAATATGAGAAAACTATTTACCATTGATTTGAAGGACTATAATCCAAATGGGAAAAAGTTTTACCGCCCATCGGTTCGCGGAATTATCTTTGATAATAATGGCAATATTGCGATGATCTATAGCCGGGAGTGCCATTTCTATAAATTCCCTGGCGGTGGAATTGAAGGAAATGAAACGCATCTTGAGGCGTTAGTTCGTGAAATCAAAGAAGAAACCGGCATGACGCTTATTTCGGATTCTGTCAAAGAGTTTGGAGAAGTTCTAAAAATCCAAAACGGCGACGATTCTGGTAAAGACATCATTCATATTCAGCAAAATTTTTATTACACTTGCAGGGTAGAGGACGAGATAGGCAGTCAAGAACTAGATGATGGAGAAAAGGCTTTAGATTTTGTCCTAAAATTTGTGTCAATAGAAGAGGCTATCGCGGCAAACTCCGCTTTTGAAAGCGACGATGCGTTTAAAAAGCAGATTGCAGAGAGAGAAAGGCGAGTTCTAGAATTACTGAAAAGCGCACAAGTGTAGGTTTTGCCGCTATTGCATTTATACGAAAAATGTGCTATAATATAAAAATATGCCGCATTTTTATCTAACTATAGGCGGCCGCATTTTTAAAATCTTTTGGAGGTGAGGTGTATGGTATCAACAAATAGGGTATTGGTATTATTAGTACGGCATAAGTGCGACATAATCAAGATTGTCCCCAGTGCTGAATCCAATATCGTAATGACAATCCGCAGATATGAAGGGCTTTACGACGATATTTTAGTCGCAGCCCATGAGGATCTGTATCAAGAAACCATGGTCGAGCTCGATAAGGTCGTCGACCCGTCAAAGATCTTCGTGGTGGACAACTATTATTGCGACGCGCATGCTATGGCGCAAGTTGCTAAAAAGATCAGAAAAACGGCGGAAATGTCGACTAAAACAGCAATCTGCGTAAGACCTATGTTGCTGGACGTTGGGGGTGGCAGATATGCCTACGGCGATACTCGTGATTATGTAAAAGAAGCAACGAAAGTCGCAGAAAAACATGGAAGCATAGTCATGGCTACCGCAGATGATGATTTCGTCTGTAAGAAAACGCTCCGTGTTGCCGGTGTTGGCACCGTCAGGGTTGGTCCGGTCAAAAGCTGCGGCTATTCCCTCATCAATACGGTTGGGGCAGATTATATTTATTGCGATGCTGGAATCTACTTCTGGCGGCCGTCCGTATACCTCGACGCAATTAGTAGGGTAAAGAAGGCTAAGAAGGCGTATGATACTATGGCGGAACTGGCATCTTCTCTGGCCGATTTAGGCACGCCGGTATTGACGCCGTGCTACTTATCGGAGTGGCGTCCGGTAATCGAGTGGTATTGGCCGGCGCCGATGTTCTCCTGAAGGATAATACGCAAAGCTTCGACAAACGTCGAAGCTTTTTTATGTTCCACGGCATATGTAAAATGTCCAAATTGTCAAGTAGGCTACTGTCTATTGGTCATCTTCTTGTTTTTAGGTGTGCTAGTCGATATGCTCGTTGAGGTTTGTTTTTTATCATTGGTTTATCTTATAATAGAACTAATGTTTTGCACTAATTGTCACGAAGAGATAAAAGAGAGCGCCGATCGCTGTCCGGCGTGCGGTAGCGAGAAAATCGTCAATAATGGCGAAGCGTATGGTCTCAAATGGGATATTAATTCTACTAGTCCAAATGTGCGGTCATTTTTAGCTCTATTTTTAACACTTGCACTGTTGGCTATACTCGGTATTATCTGGTCTCTTCTGCCAGAAGAGTATCAATACGGTGGCAGTTTTTTACCCTTTTTAATTGTGTGTGCAACGATATTAATTGGCGCCATTATCTACTATACGATCCAGCAAGCCAAGTATAGCAAACGTATACATAATCCCACTTGGCATGAGGTCGAAGGAACGGTTATCGACTACCGCGAGGCATCATTCATTACTAAAACCCATCATGAAATCATTGAATTTTCTGTAAAAGGGAAAAAATATCGTCATGTAGCAAAATACGGTGGCGACAAAGAGGGGGAAGGCAAGAAGCGTCGCATTGTATATGATCCACATAACCCATTCGATAGTGAGATTGTCGGCAATCATCGTAACATTGAAATTATAGCTGTATGCGCATTTATGATCATTCTAATTGCGGTTGCCACCTTTGCGCTCATGAATAGCATGGTGATTAAATAGCTTAACTAGATAAAACAATTTTAAGGATTAGTTGAAAAATCTTATAACCCGAATTGCGAACCTTAATTCGTGAAGTCAGAATCATAATAAAGGTTAGTATTATTCCGAGCATGTTGACAAAACGATTTTAATATGATATAATTCAATTGATTTTTGTAACTTAACAATTTATTTTCGATGCGAAAGAGAGGAACCAAGTATGATTATTAAAGTGAGACGAGGTTGTTATGAAACAAATTCGTCAATCGACCACGCGCTTGTTATTATGCCGGAAGAGGATAGTGAAAGGTGGGAAAACGATGACCATCTTTACGTCTATGTAGATAAATATTTCTACGCTTTCAAAAAATTAAGCGACGAAGAGAGGCCGATCTACATGAGACTGTACACCGAGGAAGAAGTGTTCGCATTTATCGAGAAGGTCTCCGGAAAAACAAAGGAAGAGATCCTTGACGATATGGACGATGAATATGAGGATGTGGCAGGTATGCTGTACGGCGAATACGACTTCGCTACTTCTGAAATATGGAATGATAATGATGAATATTATCATGACGTATATGAGTACACTGCACCTTCGGGAGAACGTTTCAAGATCCACGCAAGATATTGCAATGGTTAAGGGGGAATAATGGCAAACATATTGTACGAGTATAGAAACGGCAATGCTCAGATAGAACTCTATGCTGACGGAACGAGAATTATTCGGACAGAAGATGACATTCTCAATTTTGAGTACCCACTCAATAATGATATAACCATCACACATAAATGCGATGGCGGATGCCCTTATTGCTATCTCGGATGTACGGAAAACGGAAAACATGCAGACATACTCAGCCATAAGTTTTTCGACACTCTGTTACCGGGTACGGAATGTGCCATCAACCTGAATGATATGTCTCACCCTCAGCTCCTGGCTTTTCTGGGAAAAATGAAGAATAAGGGGATTGTCGTGAATGGCACGATCAACCAGAAGCACTTCATGAAGTACTGGAAGGATTTATATCTGTTGACGATGCAGGGCTTGATCCATGGGGTAGGCGTATCTCTTATGGCTCCAACCGAAGAGCTATTTAAAGTGCTGCGCTACTTCCCGAATGCTGTAGTTCATGTAATCAACGGAATCGTTTCCGAGGACGATATCATGAAGATGGAAGGCCGGGGCATAAAGCTCTTGATCTTGGGCTATAAGGCACTTCGCCGAGGCGAAGCGTACTTGACTGCGAATAATGATGAAGTAGCAAAGAGGCAAAAGTTCCTCTATGACTATATTGCAGGAAAGCCCAAATTTAAGGTCATCAGTTTCGACAACCTGGCAATCGAGCAGCTTGCTGCTCGTCGCATCGTGACGGATGAACAATGGGAAACCATGTACCAGGGCGAAGAAGGCAGTGCAACGTTTGCTATTGATCTTGTGGATGGTACGTTTGCCGTGAGTTCGTCTGAAACAAAGACATTTCCTATCATGGATGATGTTCGGGAGATGTTTAAGGTAGTAAAAGCGCAATGCGCATAATACGCTACCGGTTAAGTAAGCAAATGAGAATCACCCCGCCGCTAACGCGGCGGGTTTTTTATTGGTTCAACAAAATCCTTCAGGCATTTTTCGTTATCTTGACAAATAAATTAAATAATGGCATACTGTTAGTATAAATGTACTTTTGAGCAATGAAGGGGGGGTACCATGAATATTAAAATTTCAATTGCGAATTTTTTCGCCAGACAGTCTTTGCCCGCTTGGCAGAATAATCGAATCATCCGCGTCCTTTGTCGCGTGATTTATCGTGCGATAATGGAATACGGAGCAAAGGATTATCCGTACGCTCGACCGCAGTTTGCGCCTTGGGAAGAATCGGGCGCGCCTGAGTTCTATACGGCCGTAACGGATTCGCTAAACTTCGTCATCAGGAGAAGCCCGAGCTATGTTGCATGGAAAGTTAAGCATGCGAGTGGCAAGCAGCTCAAGATGCCTGAACCAGGAGATCGTGAGCCGGGTGAAAATCGATTCGATGCTAGGCGTTGGGGAGAGATCCTCACCTATAATAACTGGGAGTCAGTATCGCCGCGTGATCTGTCGTTAACCAAGAGAATCGTGGACCATATTTATCTAATTGGCGTTATCGAAAGCGAAGGGCAGTATGGCCAAGTCGTTTGGTTCGAAGGCGTAGCTAACGATGGTTGCTGGATTGTCTCAACATACAGCAATTTCCGCGAGGTTCGCTATCCGATCAAGCCAGATAAGCCTGGTGTTGCCTGGTATTGCAGGCTCAAATGAACATTAATCCCCTCCCCGCGATTTTGCGAGGAGGGTTTTTATATAAATCATCAAAGGGCGCGCCATGCTATAATGTAATGGATTTATGAAGCAGTCGTTATTTAGAAAAATATACGGTATTTTAGATAAAAAACAGAAGATAAGTTTTTTGTTAGTATTATTACTCCTTGGAATATCGGCAATACTTAGCCAGATTACTCCGCTTGCTATCGGCTATCTTACAGATCAGGTTTTGGCTCAGGATGAGATAGTTTTCACGGCGGTCATTCCAATTCTGCTAGTTATTTTAGTAGTTACCGTCTCCAATGAAATTATAAAAGTAATCAGGCGACTGATGATTGAAGGCGTTGCCACAAAGGTGGAGCTTAGAGCGAGAACAAAAGCTTCCAGTTCTCTAATGACGGCGCCACTATCGTATTTTCGTAAGCACATGACGGGCAATATTCACGGTCGCCTCAATCGTAGCATAGAAGGGGTGTCAAAACTCGTAAAACTGGTGTTTATGGATTTTGCCCCAGCTATAGCCACGGGCGTTGCTGCAATTGTTGTAATTTTTACACAGCTACCTCCATTGGTCGCACTTTTGATAATCGCAGTAATACCGGTTGGACTTATTATCGTATGGCGCCAAATCGAGACCCAACGTGGCATACGTGTAGATTTAATGGAGCAGAAAGCCGAAATGGATGGAACTATGGTAGAGTTGCTTGGCGGCATTGAAACTATTCGCTCCTTGAACAGTGTCGATATGGAAGTATCGCGCGTCGAAAGCAAATCGAGTAATCTCCGTTCAAGAGAAATGAAGCATCACAAATCTATGGCATTCTATGATTGTGTCAAGTTTATTAATGAAGCTGTTTTTACTGTCCTAGTTATTGCCATTTCTGTAGTGCTAGCCTCGAACGGTATCATTGCGGTGGGTTCTATTTTAACTATCTATCTATGTTTTACTCAGCTAACCGCCCCACTTCGCGAGTTGCATAGAATTCTAGACGAATTATCCGAGTGTAAAGTGCTCGCAGATGACTATTTCAAGATTGCGGAGTTGCCAAAAGATTTCTCGTATCAAACGAGCGATAAATACTACGATGAAATCATTAATAACAATGTCTTGCTGAAACATGTTTCAATGGGTTACGATGAGGAGCCAGACAAGAAGATATTAAACAACATTGATCTAGAAATAAACAAAGGAGAATTTATCGGGATTGTTGGCCCAAGTGGTTGCGGAAAGTCGACTCTAATTAAGATAATTGACAAGCTAGAACAGGCAAGTGGGGAAATTAGAATTGGCGGTATTGATTTATCAAAGCTCAGCCGTGCGGAGATTGCAAAATCTATAGCTTTAGTTCCGCAGACTCCTTTCTTAGTGGCCGGGACTATTGCTGAGAATATTGCTTATGGTCTAGAGGAAAATATTTCCCCAGAAGCAATTGCGGAGGCTGCCAAAAGCGCAAATCTCGAAGAAACTATTAATAACCTCCCCAAAAAATATAACTTTATGATTTCAGAAGGCGGCAGAAATTTGTCGGGCGGACAACGTCAGCGCATAGCGCTTGCTCGCATTTTTCTACGAAAACCAAAGATTCTGATATTGGATGAAGCAACTTCCGCGCTCGACAATACGTCCGAAAAACATGTGCAAAAAGAAATTGAAAAACTAAAAGAAGAATACAACACCACTATTATATCTATTGCGCATAGGTTGACCACGCTACAAAACTGCGACGAAATAATCGTAATAGATAAAGGAAAAATAGTTCAGAGGGGCACCTTTAGTGAACTTTCCGATACTCCCGGCATCTTCCAAGATATGAAGAATGGCGTACTAAAATAGTAATAGATTGCATTGCGTAGCGGAATTTATAGGTGAAAAAGCTCCTGAGCTAAGCCCAGGAGCGTAAAACCACAAGAAGCAGATTTATTAACCGGCACAGTTATGCGGCCGTTTTGTCGATGCCATGTTCCGCTCCGTATCGAAGTTCCTTCGCGATCTTCTCTGTGGCTAAACAGATTGGTAAGCTAGCCACGATAACAAAAGCGTCCGATACGAATGACGTCGTGTTCTTGGCGACCCTCACTAAGATTGGCTGGCTGACAACCATGCTGTCTACAATAGACTTTATTACTTCGATGCCAATGAAAGTAGCAATGATTGCAACCAATGCAATAAGCACGACCTGCAAGGTTTTATGCCTTAGTGTCTGGATCTTTTTAATGGCAACGCCAAGAATTAGGCCGATGACAACGTTTCCGAGAGCCCATCCCGGCATACCATTAAAACCAAGGCCGCCAACGACGCAGTATAGGATCACGCCGAGCGAGCCGACGACGGCTCCTTCGTACCAGGCAAAGTTCCAGGCATAGATTGTCATAACGATATATCCGAGACACAGATAATAATTCTCGAATACGGGGACCCTTAAGCACATCGAGAGTACTACGAAAAGTGCTATACCGAGTCCCATAAAAGTGATTGATCGTGTTCTCATGATTCCACCTACCTTTCTGTTTGTTCATGTACTAATTCCAATTAACGGTTATTGCGTTCATTATTTGAAACAAACGCTAAGGAATTTACGCAATATTATAACATAAAACCGAAATAAGAAAAGGGTCAAGTGAAAAAACTCACAGGCTACCTGCCCCGTATTTGCTTTCCTTTTTTTGCGGCAGTATTGATGGCACTCTTGAAAAATCTGGATTTTATTGTAGAATTTCTAGAAGAGGAGGATTCCAAATAGTTCTTTAAGAAAGGAGTGAATTGCATGTTTATTCATTATAAGCCTTGGCGCCCCGATAGGCTTAACGCCATAGTGCGCCACGCTCGCACAGACCTACTGGCTCTAGATGTCCAACTAGGTTCTGCATGTAACGCTAGATGTCCGCGTTGCGACAGCTCATGCTCTATAAAAAACAAGCCTGCCGCCTTGGATATTGAAGCTGTTTCGGCGCTCGCTGCCGAAATCAATCAGCGTCGCTTGTCTTTGGGTATACCCGATGGTAACATGGGATTCTGTTGCGGCCTCGGCGAACCGACCTTTGATGTCAACTTGACTAAACTTAAGTCCCTAATCGCTAACACTGCGGTCCACGATTTCAGTTGGTCCATTTTTAATAATGGCATCTATTGGGATGGAGAGCTTGAAGATTTTCTTAGGCAGGGATACTTAAACGTGTTGGTCCAATACAATAGCGAGCGCCCAGAAGTCGTAGCGAAGATGCTTGGCGTTAGCCCGACACTGGCGGCAAAGCACATGGAAAATCGTCGGCATCTGCTTGAGATTGCTGGCGAATTTAATCGTGACTGTGCGACCAGCATTGGCGCCTCTATTGTTCCGGAGCGCGATAACTATGATGAAGTTGTGGATATTGTGAGGCGATGTGTTGAACACAATGTGTTCCCATTAGTTGGCGAGCTGGAAAATGCTGGATATTCCAAGGATGAATATTACGAGCGACATAAGCTCACCGACGAAGAGCTGGCGGTGTTATATCGAGCAATTGAGCGACAATTCGGCGTTAGCTACAAAGTCCCATTTTGCCCCGCCGCAATCGGCGCAATCAATATCAATAGCGACAACGAGGTCACGGTCGATAGCACCGGACTCTCTTGTGGCTGGTACGGCATGGGAGATCCTCGGCCTATTGTCATTGGCGATATTCGCAAAATGACATACAAAGAAATCGTTTGTGCCGTTTTGGATTATCGCGCTGAACGCATTCCGGAAGTACGTCGCGTGATTAGTGATTATCCCGATATGGTATTCGGTGGCTGTGGTGGCAATGCGCGCGATTTGCTGACTGCCTATGTGTCGCTCTATGATAATGGAGTAATATGATGAATTCGGAAGAAAAAAGAAATAGCGTCAAAAGAAACTACGACCTTGTAGCGCAACAATATGGTAATGATTTTGGCATTTTCATTGAGGATATGGATATTTATAAAGCATTCGAGAGGGAACTGCCAAAAGGAGCGACCATATTAGATTTGGGCGCAGGAACAGGAAGGACTTACGCCTATTTTAGTAAGAGGGGATATGGCTACATCGGACTTGATTTCTCGTCCGAAATGAGACGCGAGGCCTTTAAGATCCATGGCGAATTTGCATATATCTGCGACGATATGGTAAACGTTAAAAACCATTTTAAGAATGACTCGGCAGATGCAATATTCGCAGTCTATTCCTTATTTCATTTACCGCAAGACGATTTCTGCAGAGTTCTATCTGATGCTCATGATATTTTAAAAGACAATGGGATTATTGTCTTATCGTATCAGTTGGGAGTAGGAGAAGAATTCGCAGATGAGCCGTACCTGGGGGAAAAGGGGAAGAATGCGCTTTATATGAACTATCAAGCCGATGGCGAAGTGGAGGCTATTTTAGAGTCACTGGGTTTTATGGACATATATAAGAAAAAGAAAGTCGAAACGGTTGACGGCGCCATAAATAGCAACAATGCCATTACTGTATTTAGGATAATGCGAAAATTATAGTCCACATCCGCGAGGCGCTCGAGGTTGTCAAGAACATGTAGTTTATGTAAAACTAATCAAGATCCCTGCCGCCAACGCGACAGGGATTTTTATAGCATAAAAAAGCTCGCAGTTACCTGCGAGTAGTTGTTTTCGCATTTTCGGCACGAATAAGGCTTATGGCTGTTGCCAAAGTGATCTTGGTGTCTTTCTTTTCGAGTACTATTCCGTCCAGCATAGATAAGACAACTATATCCACGATTATAAGCTCATCCATTGAGACGCCAAGGGTGGCAGCCAAGGCTACCAGATGCTCGACTGCCGGCAGTCTAGTGCCGTGAATCCAATGATAGACTGCCTGTGTGGTTTTAGTGCCAAGAATCTTCTGTATGTCTCGCACGGTCATTTCGGCATCAATCCTTAGCTGATTAATCCTCTTACCGGTCGCTATAGCATCTATGTCTGGGACAAGCATTTGTCCGTAATCGCATATTGGCAAGTCGCACGTCATCTCCGCCAAGTTTTCCTCGTGTGCGAGTAGCGACTTCTTTGTCTTTGCGGGATAAGCGGTAGTGTCGGCAACTATGATTTCTTCCATTGGAGTACCCAATACTGCCGCCAGGATTACTAGATGCTCGACGGTCGGTAATGCGGCGCCGCTCAGCCACCTGTAGAATGTCTGTGAAGAGCTGATATCGTAGAAGCATTTGGCATTCAGTGTAGTCAGACCAATCTCGTTCATCAAAAGCCGAATTCTTTTACTCGTTGCAGTAGTGTCGATGATTGTGCTTTTCATTTAAATCCCCCCTCTTTTCTATAAATAACGGCCATGAGGCTACGAAAGGTCTCAGAGCTTCCGATATCATAACAGCATAGCTAAATGTCGTCAAGTTTAGGCTTACTAGGGATGTTTATTTTGGCTATGGCGGAATGTCGTGCTACTTGATTCGTATCTGTTTTCCTTTTTCGCAATGTTTATAGAATTCGATGCACGATAAGTTTTTCGCGGGCGCAGCGTATTCGTATATGACAAGATTTCGCGAGTTAAACTTACCGCCAAGTTCGTTCTCAATGAATTTATTCCGAATATCGGAAATAGCTTCTTTAAAATTGGCATATTCGTGCAAGCCGCGCAGGGCAGCCCACGCATGCTCGTGCCAGAAGACTTTTCCGCCATGTTCAAAGATTATGAACGTATGGGTCGGGCACTTATCTTCGTCGTAATGGACAATGAAAAACGAGCGCACGGCAATCCCGCAATCGTTAAATAGTTTTCGCTGTAACTCTACTTGATCCCAGCAAACCCCAAGTCGACTCTTCAATAATTCGTCTGGCATTTGAAGTATATATTTCTCGGCAAACTCCGCCATGTCGGCGTGCTTAGCGCCAGCATTGTCCACCCAGCCATATTGTATTAACGACATTTTTGCGTCAATATCTTTTATAAAATCCATACATTTTATTATATCGCCAAGGCGCTAGAGCAAATATGTAAGTATTGACAAAAATTACAACGTGTGCTATAATTCAATCATGCTCAAATGACATCCCCAGTGCCAAATGGGCGCAACTTGAACAATTGCCACCGTATTGTCCTACGATGGAGCAACAATTGGGATAGTATATTAGTATATTTTAAATGTGTGGGACACCTCCAGTCTTAGCCGAAAAGGCTGGAACGCATCCTGGGGCTTCGAAATGACCACAGAAAGTGGTGAAATTAAAAAATGGGGCGAGTAGGGGCTCCTATAAAGAAGACGGTTTCAAGGCAAAGCCCTCAGAGGGCAAAATGGGAATCGATCGCTTCACTCTACGCAGGTCTCAATCCTGCAACATGGCTGAACTGTGCTCAAATGACATCCCCAGTGTCAAATGGGCGCAACTTGAACAATTGCCACCGCATTGTCCTGCGATGGAACAGCAATTGGGATAGTGTAAATGTGTGGGACACCTTCAGTCTTAGCCGAAAAGGCTGGAGCGCATCCTGGGGCTTCCGAAAGGAAGGAAACGACCACAGAAAGTGGTGAAATTTAAAAATGGGGCGAGTAGGGGCTCCTATAAAGAAGGCGGTTTCAAGGCAAATGGGAATCGATCTCTTCACTCTACGCAGGTCTCAATCCTGCAACCCCCCACCCCCGTAGAAGGCTACGGGGGTTTCTTTTTTCTGAAAAAAAGACCAAAGTTTATGGGGTCACACGAATATCGCCAAGGCGCTAGAGCAGATACTTTGAATCCTCGATCTCATCAAAATCCATCGTAAAATTGACGCTGTTATATTTTAATATGTCTTCGTTTAATTCTTTATTATCCAACCTTACGATGAAGGAATTCTTATAATTTATATCTCTAAAATAATAACTCCCGTCATCGCTATCAATATCTGCCAACAAGCCAGCTTGCGAATCCATGACGTATATCTCGCCATCGATGTTTAGCAGAATAAATTCATGTCCTCCAGAAGAACCCTTCCAGTTCACGTGGCAATAAAACCTTTTCCCGCTCAAGGCTTTTTGTCTTAATTCGTTTTCATTGCGAAAATGTATTTTTCTAGCATATTTGACTATGTTTGCATCCGTGAACTTAAAAATGACATCTCTAGGGGAATATACCGGCCTAGGCAGAATATCGATGCCTCTAAATTGGGCTTCGGTACACCATGTACATAGTAGGCAGTTTTGGTTTCCGACTGGTTCTTTCTTATCTTTTTCGACTTTGTTGCTAATTCTTTTTACAATCTTTTGCGCAAATCGTTTAGTATTGGTGGCTTCTCTCATTGAATCGTCCCTTCCGAAAATCTCTTTTGTTAATTATATAATTCTTAGAAAAATCGGCCAAAAACTGAGCCGAGCAGAGTTATTGCCGTAGGGGGCATATATCAAAATAATATAATGCCATAAAAGGATGGAATGAGATTATATTTAGCTAACGATGTACGGAGAGAGTTTGCAAGAGAAACTAAAAGTATTATATATAAATAATATGAATAGCCCCGAGGAAACAATAAATCAGCCTGAGCAGACAGATAATGTCGAGCCATTACCGTCCGAAGGCACGTCGTGGCAAAATCCAGGTGAGTTTCCTATTTTTAGGGGGAAAGCTTTGCCGCCTGAGGCGAATAAGGATACCAAGAAAAATAATAGAGAGGTAGCTAGATCGAAAGCGGAAAAACTATACCAGAGTGAATTGACCAGAGCATACGAAGCCGATAAGGAAGGTGTTCTAAAATTCCCTATCAAAGTTGGTGATAAGACAATTGACGGATATGAATTCGTTGGCTCAGATTTTAAAATGCTCGTTTCCGTTATTGGGGCAGTAGGACAATCGCTTGGGAATCACTCAAAAAATATAGACTTAAAGCGGTGGGCTAATGCGTCTAGAGATTATATTTCAACATCTTTGATTTCGAATAAAAAAATGAATTTGTTCGATAAGAATGGGTTAATATTCGGTTTTAACAATCTAAAAGACGGCGATTTTTTAAGTGCAGCACCCGCAGATCATGGGGTATTGAGAGATATTGGCAAAATGGGTCAATATAAAGACCAAGTAATGAATCCAGACGAGTTATTGGAAGCTACTGGCACTATAGATAGCTTAACCCCCTGGAATGAAGTAGAGATTAACGGCAAAACTAAACCAGATTCAATAATTGTTTTTGGAGATTCGCAAGATGCAATAAGCGATGAGGCCAAGAAAGCAGCAGAATTTTTTGGAGTACCGATTTATTTAATTCGGACAGATATTTACGGCGAGCCCACTGATAGACATGACGACAGAGAGGTTTCTGAAAACGTTAAAGAGTTTTGGGCGAATCGAGATAATCCTGTTTCTGGGCGAATAAAACAAGAAAGAAATGCCCTTCTCGAAGAGGCAAAGTCTTTCTTTGAAACTGGAGAAGTTGGAGAGCGAATCGTGAAATATCTAGGCGATTACGAAGGCGAATTGCAAACTGTAAAAGAAGCAAGCTCTACTAAAGAGGAATTTGTTAGAAATCTTATAGCTGCACTAGGCCAAGACGGGATAGCAGCGCTAAAAGAGCAAATCAGAGACGGCGATTAAAAATATCCGGGGACTTAATTAACCGAGCCTTAACAGTACGCAAAGAAGTCAATTAAGCTAAAGAGTTTGGATTCATAATTGCCATTCGACGTAAATCGAACATTTGTCCATTGTACGGACGGTTGGCTGGCTGTGTGCCAAAACTCAAAAAGCCAGCTTTTTCGTAACTTTTAATTGCGACTGGGTTTCCTTCGCTTACTAATAGCCGAATACTTTTTAAGCCACGATTTTCGAAGCCGTATTTTACTAATTGCTTAGTTGCCGCTGTGCCGATGCCTTTTCCGCGTGCGTCTTCACCATATAATCCGATACTGAGCATTGCGAATTTCTTTTCGAAGTTATAGTCATATAGTGCGCAATATCCCACCATTTTTTCGTTGTTCAGGATAATAAAGTAATCGTCTTTATTTGCTATATTTTTACTTATCCATTTTTTTACGGATTCCAAATCTGCATCCGCCTGATAAAAATCGTAATTCGTATCATCTAAGCGCATCTTCAAAATAAACTCAGTAAATTCTGAGTTTTCTAAAGTTAGTGGAACGAGTCTAATATTCGTCATAAATAATTGGTGGATCTTAGCTCGCAAAGTTAGAACTATAATCCAGGCCGATATTTACAGAACATCAGTGCGTCGCGCAAAAAAACTGATAATTGTAGTATTATAGTCATAAGCGCAATGTGCGCTTCAGTTTAGATACCTACCTCTTAAATAATTAAAAGAATAAACGTAAATATGTTAAGATTATCGACTAAAATGATGTGTTTTGGCGTCGCGACGCTAGTTGTGGCGTCGATTGGCGTGCAAAATGCTAATGCTATTACCCCTTATTTAATATCGGGTTTTCTAGAAAATAATTATATTAGCGACGATAGTTCTTTTGACTTTTTGAAGCATGCAAGCGCCACAAACGGCAACGGCATATACTATAATTCGGAATCCAAAACTTATTATTACCGTGGTCAAGTAGATAACAACATAATCTACGCAAATCGATGTTGGCAAATCATGGGAACGACGACGGATGGCGCCATTAAGTTCATATACAATGGTTTTTCATCCGAAAGTGAAGCCTGTGAGAACATGGATAACGATTCGGCTGCTCTTCTAAATATTTCTTATGGTGCGGCTAATAATGGTAGCTACGTAGAATCAAATGCAAAAGCTGAACTCGAAGCTTGGTTTGCTGATAATTTGAAAGACTATGCTGACGATTTTGCGGATGTAATTTATTGTAACGATACTAATCATGTCGATGCCCATAAACGAATAATAGAAGACGGCAAGCCGACATTCATCTGCGCCGAAGAGCACCAATTAACTGTAGAGAATGGTAAATTGACTTATCCGATAGCAATGATGTCTGCCGACGAGTTGCTGTTTTCCGGAGCAGGTTACGGCGTAGCTCCGAGTGATGGCGAGGGGTATTATGCCGATACGGGTAAATTCCAGACTCTTACGCAGCAATCGGCCAATAAAATGTTCTACAATAATTCGAAACATTACATGAATCGCTCGAGTGGCACAAATTACTCTGCTAATATTCGCCCAGTAATAGCGATTGCGAGCGATTCCGCCTACATTCTAGGTGGCTCTGGCACCAAACTCGATCCATATCGTCTCAAAGTTGTCCCCCCAGTTCCGCACCAGGTCAATAGTCTTGATGATTCTTTGCAGATAGATGATGATATCGATTCGGCATTATTTGGCGAGAGAGTAACATTTACTACTGACAAGAATCGAAAAGTTAAAAAGATTACATTCACTAATAAAACTGGCGAACCAGTAACCGTCGATTTGATAGTTATTGACGAAGAGAATGGCAAATATGCTTTTATTATGCCTGATCACGATATTTATCTGAATGTGGAATACGAAGATGGTGCGCCGTCTAATCCGGCCACATTTGATGCTAGCGGAATAAATGTTTTGCTATTGGCGTCATGCGCTATTGTCTTTGGTCTTATCGTTCGCACCAACTCGATGAGAAAAAAATAAATCCGGCTTAAGGTCGGGTTTGAATAGCGCGATTTACCTCTAAATTGTCCAACTTTAATCAAAACTTTTAGATTTTTGTGCAAAATAAAAAATCCACCCCTGTTACATTTTGACAAAATGCACAAATTATGGGTGGGTTAGAATAAGCTAACCGTGGTGGGCCTTACTGGGCTCGAACCAGTGACCTTACGAATGTGAATCGTACGCTCTAGCCAACTGAGCTAAAGGCCCATAGCCAAATTATACCATAAAACAGATCGATGCATAAAGGTTGCATTGACATGCGTATAGAAACATGGTACAGTATGGCTGTGCTGAGTGATCAGCATTATGTTTTGTTGAAAACTAGTTCTTTAAGAAAGGAGATTACTTGCTTTTTCTTTCGTCCCTCATCTAGAGGGCTTCATATAGATTTGCCAACCACAGATTCTGATAGGAGGAATATATGGTAACAATCAGAATGAACAAGTTGTCATTGGAGCCTAGAACTCAAACAAATATTGAGAAACTCGGCGTACATAAAGCCGTATTCTTAGCCCTCTGTATCGCCCATGGCAACATGGATCCTAAGGACCACCCTCCGAAGAAGCTTCTGGACTTAAAGAGCATCGCTTCTCTGGCGAAAGCTCTTGAAGAAAATGGCTTCGTCCGGCATGAACTCGACCGAACTTTCGCATTCGGCTCGCTGTATTCGGCAATATATCACGAGATTGCGCCGAATCTTCCCCGGCAGCCATGGGATCTGCTTTCGTCCGTATCGCACTTGCGGAACGAGCAGGATTACCGGATGGCGGTTGAGCGCTACGAAAACCTCCATTCGATATCCGAAGAGAAATACCATGGAGCCATGGATGAGATTTCCAATGCGTCTGCGCCATATATAGCAACCATCATTAGGTTTCGGTACGGGCTTCGAGATGGGAAAAAATATACGACTGAGGAGATTTTGCAACGTCTTGGCAAGACCACCTTTACGGCGATATACCTGGAAGAAGCTCTCAGTGGCGAAGCAGTGCTGAACGACTTGAGGCGCAGGAGCGTATTGCGCCGCCTGGCTGGCGAAGATCCAATTGTCAGCTATGGCTATTCAGAATGCATTAAGCTTGATGCTTCAGTGCCGATTCGTAACCTGTTCATTAGTATTCCGACCAGAGACCGCCTCCTGGAGGCTGGCTTCACTACTGTCGGTGACGTCAGAGGGAAGACGGAAGGCGAACTTCGCCGCATAGTTCCGGGAATCCTGATTAGGGAAGCCAGGGAAATCGTGAGGTTTCTGGATGCTTTCGACGAATGAAAGCGTAGCTCCTAATCCGTTAATCGGACGCCCCCAACGATAGTTGGGGGCTTTTTTCTTGGAGTTAGCCTACAACCTTTGCGCGACGATTGGCTCGGTCTGCACTGCGATTGACAAAATGGTAAAACTGTGATATTATATTAATATGACTACCGTCGTTTGGCGGATTTGTAACTTACATTATCAGAGCTTAAGCGAAGGAGGGGAATATGAAGATGTTTAAGCAAATTTTGATTTTTATTGCAGGCGTGATCATTGGCGCAGGGGTCATTATAATCAATCCGGACCTCAAGTCTTTCTCATCGTCGACAACAAAGCAGTCGTTCACTGATGGAGTAGTTACGGCGACGCTCGATCAGAGATTAGGTACGCTGACCTTTTCTGGGCATGGTGCCGTAGAATGGGCTCTCCTGGAAGAACTTCCGCGCGAGCAACGAGTCTTCGTCAGAACAATCGTCTTCGAAGATGGCATAACATCTGTCGGGAGTTATGCGTTCTATGATGGCCGGGGGCTCATAAACCTCGAAAAAGTTGTCTTTAAGGGAGACATCAACAAGATCGGCAGCTTTGCATTTGAGGATAACCCCAACCTGACGACTGTCGAGTTTGGCGGAAAGTGCAAGGTAATCGACTTTGGTGCATTCAAGGGGTGTGTCTCCTTAGGGCCCGACGATCCTACGCCTGACGGTTGTAAAGTGGACTATGCGGCCTATAGAGACACCTGGATCATCCGCTGAAAACTGATAAAATTCACCGCGCTCTCATCATGGGCGCGGTTTTTCTTATGTTATAAAAACTATCTAGTTATGCTTGTTGGTTGTATTGCCGAAATGCTACCATTACGGTGTAACTTTTATGTCTCTTTAATACGGAGGCATTAGTCTCCGAGAAATCTTCAAAAGGAGGAAAGATATGCACCTTAAAGAGAACCATATTATATGCGAATTCTTAAGGATAGGGAAGATGGGCTGCTGGATGCCCTATTACTACACCACCGGTTACGCATACTTAGCTAGGCAGCCCAAGCCGGGAACGATTAAGTGCACATTCAACGGTCAGCCTCTTGAGTATGACGACTTCGACCCATATGAGCGGACACTCTACTTTTCAATCGACAAGGCTTTCTATTTCGACAGAGTGCGAGAAGAAGCAGGGGACGATAAGGATAATTTGCTCGTAAAAATTGAGTACGTCGAATCTCCGCCGCTCGAAATAAAGACAGAAGATGTCGATACGGTTGAGGGAATCAAGAAGGCTCTGGATGATGATTTGGCTGGCCTGTACAAATTAATAAAGGAGCGGATGTGGCTTGCGAAGTATGGCAACAATGGAGAGTTTATGTCGCTACATGAATTTATCCTCTTTGGGGGACGAATTAAATTAACCTCGAGGGGAGATGTTCACTATATCATAATAGACGACAAAAACACTGCCGAAGGCCGAGTATTGACGCTACCTGGTTGCGAAGATGTGATGATGTGGGCGGACTTCTCGGGCAACCTGAAGCATATCGGGGCATACTGGGGTGAGACTGGTCAGGCAATCCCCTCCGAAAAAGACAGGTGCCCTCTTTGCGGGAGAAACTTTACCTTAAAAGATATCAGGCATGGAACGATCGAGTGTAACTCATACATGAATGCTCCACTTCATGGCTACTTCCACAGCGACTGTTGGGCGGCGTATGAGGAGATACTCAGAATACAAAGGCAGAAACGGTAATATGGTTTTACCCCCCCAGAGCTAGCTCTGGGGTTTTTACTGGGTTGGCTACCTCTAGTGACTATGGCAAAACGCCATAAAAGATGTTAAAATATTACAAATGAATCTGGAAATCGATTTTGATGCATTAAATAACGAACGTCAGGAATTGACGGACTTTTTGAGTCAACCAAACGCTTACGCTGACCCGAATTTTGCTGCTAAAAATCGCCGTCTCCAAGAGGTGAGTGAACTTATTCAGCTTGGCAAAAAGCGCATTCAGCTCCAAAATGACCTCCAAGAGGCTGCGAACGACCCAGAGCTAGCCGAGATGAAGCCAGACTTAGAAAAAGAACTTCAAGACACCGAAGCAAAACTTGCCGAAATGCTTATTCCAAAGGATCCTAACGACGACAAACCGGCCATTATCGAGATTCGCGCCGGTGCAGGGGGTGATGAAGCTAGTCTCTTTGCTGGCGACCTCTATCGTATGTATCTTAGATATGCCGAAACGCATGATTTGAAGGTGGAGCTTCAATCAGAATCCGTAAATGACGCTGGTGGCTACAAAGAAGTCATCTTTCGCGTTACTGGCGACCAACCTTATGGCAAGCTCAAGTTCGAAGGTGGCGTACATCGCGTTCAGCGCGTTCCAGTAACCGAATCTCAGGGGCGCATTCATACTAGCACCGCCACAGTGGCGGTTCTACCAGAAGCAGAAGAGCAAGATCTCGAAATAAAGCCTGAGGATCTTCGTATTGATATCTATCGCGCTGGCGGTCATGGTGGACAGGGTGTAAATACTACCGATTCAGCCGTGCGTATTACTCACCTTCCGACCGGTATTGTTGTGACAATGCAGGACGAGCGCTCTCAGCAACAGAACCGCCTTCGCGCCATGACTATTCTGCGCAGTCGTCTCTTAGAGCAAAAAATCGCCGAAGATCGTGCTAAGGCATCCGATGCGCGCAAGTCTCTGATCGGCACCGGTGATCGTTCGGAGAAGATTCGCACCTACAATTACCCCCAGGATCGCATTACTGATCATCGTATTCACTATAGTCGTAGCAATATTTCCGCCGCTATGAATGGCGATATTGAAGATATAATTGAGGCGCTTACCGCCCATGAACGTGAACTCTTGGCTTAAAGAGTCGCCTATCCAAAGATTAGACTCGGAGTTGATTGTTGCTCATATTTTAGGTAAAGAGCGATCTTTTTTGCACGCTCACCCAGAATATGAGTTTAGTGAGACTGAGCTGGCTCAAATAAGAGCCGCCACGGAGCGTCGCGCTTCTGGCGAGCCGCTAGCGTATATTCTGGGCTATAAAGAGTTCTATGGGCGTATCTTTAAGGTTACAAAGGATACACTCATTCCTCGCCCAGAGACGGAGGTCTTGGTTATAGAGGCGATTTCTCTTCGGCCTAAAAGTATACTTGATGTCGGTACCGGCAGTGGCTGCATTGCCGTTACGCTATCAAAGGAGCTTCCCGGCGTTTCCATTAGTGCTATAGATATCTCGAAAGAAGCTCTTGCGGTTGCTAAAGAAAACGCCCAAAAACACCATGCTCAAATCGCTTTTATGCAATCTGATCTACTAAGTAACCTCCACAAGGCGCAAAAATACGACCTAATTATCGCAAATCTCCCCTACGTAGATAAAAACTGGACTTGGCTGGGCGCTGAGCTCTCCTTTGAGCCAGAATCGGCCTTGTTTGCGGAAGATGGTGGCCTCGAGTTAATCAAAAAAATCATCTTACAAGCTCCGAGCCGTCTGAACCCGCACGGGTACCTTCTCTTGGAGGCAGACCAAATCCAACATCAAACCATCATAGATTTTGCCCAAAAAAGTGGCTATTTCGAGAGTGTCAAAAAGGCCGATGAAAAGTCGGCTTTGGCACTGGTCTTGCAGTTGCGTTAGCGGCACCGCTAATGCGCGGTTGTACCCCACCCGTACTGGCACTGCCGAAGCGTAGATTGGAGCGAGTGTGTGTATCAAATCTGTGCTGTGCGGCCATTTCGACACTTGATGTTCGGCCATACCCAGGACGTTTCTCGGAGGATTTTGCCTCTTGAAGCGCTCTCGTCTCGTCTACGTTTAATGCTTTAGGGTACTTGTTGCGTTTTTGACCAATCATAGAGCGGCTATAGGCGCCACCCTGAGGACTTAGGCTTTGCGTTTGGCGAGAGTTAACACTAGTGCCTCTGTTACTAAAGCCACCATTATTGCTAGCATTAATCGCGCCAGCGGTATGTGTATCGCTAGCCGTAGCCCCCGTGATACGGCCAATCATTTTACTATTAAATGCCATCTTATTTCTATTCTAGCACACACCTAAATGCTTATGGATAACATATTTTTTGCTAAAGGTAAATTACTATATAAAACTATTGACAAAATGCAAAATCTTTGATATAATAATCACAGCTAATTGCAAGTACTGCGAAAAGTTTGGCAAGAGGTGTAGTGTTAACAAATCAGATCATTACTGTGTAAAACCGCAACATTACACAGTAGACGGTATTCTAGAATGGTTTTTGAAGCTTGACCATTCGCCGTCGCCATAGAGCCCTTCAGGGGGCAATAGTTTTCAGTTAACTCCCCCTCAGTGGCAATAAGAGGGGATATAGTCACACATGCCGCGAAAGGAGCGGCAGAAGGAGGAACATATGGCAACAGTAACGAATTTCTCTCTCGATGAATTCAAAGATTTTACCAGCGGTGCTATCGCTGCAGGCACCAAGGCCACAAACGATTACACCAGCGGCGCTGTCGCAGCTGGAACTCAGGCCACCATCAAAGGTGTGAATACTCACACCGATGACGTTGTTGGCCGGGCCCAGGCAAAGCTTGAGGACTTTATCACGGGCCAGAACGCGTCTGTGATCAACAATGCCAACGAGAACACAGCAAAGATTCTGAGGAACCAGTATCTCGGCAAGGAGCCGTGGATCTGGGCGGTCTTCGCCCTGCTGTTCGCGGCGGCATTTGCCGTTGTGTATCTCGTTGTCGCGAAGCCGATCGCGTACGTTCCTATGAAAGTGTTTTTGGGAGTGCTCGCCGGCCTGCTCGCATGCCTGGTGGCATTCATTTCTCCCATTGCTAACAGACGGCCGCAGTCCTGAACATGTTTGGATTGTTTGATTGGAGGTGAAAAAATGAGAAGGAGAGCGGCGGCAGCTATTGCTGCGATGATCTGCGCAATTGCGCTGGTGATCGGCCTCGTAGCGTCCGGATGGACGCCTGAGAATGCGAAGAACTCCGTCATTCCCAGTAATGCGACTATCGCCTGGCACGACTATACTGAGCCTGGCGTTACTACTAACGGCAACCGAATGCCGGACGGAACCGTCATCAATCCTTGGGAGGCCACTGAAGGTCTCGAGGGGGATGAGCGTTTCGATGCAATCATGAGTGAGCTTCGTGCTCGCGTTAATCCGGACGATAAACTCGAGCGGCCGTCGGCGGCTCTGCTTGCGGAGCTTGCATTCGATGCCCAAGAGAGGTTGGGGTTCGATATTCTCGGTAAACATAAGGCCGAGAAAGACCCTAACGTTATCCAGGAATACTTCATGCACGACCCGGCGTATGCCAGGGAAGTGTATGCGAAGCTCGACACCATATGGAGAAGCGCCATTGACGGCGAGATCTTAGATGACTACTCCTATGTATCGGCTTTCTACATGGAGCACGATGCCATCACGATTGATGGCAAGCCCGCTCCTAAGGTAGTAGCCGCTGAAAGCCGTCACACTGGAGGTCATTTCATCAGGCTGAAAGTGCGCGACGCAAATGGCAATATGGTGGATCTCGTCTACAGGCTGGAGTGCGGATTCCAGCCGGTCAACATCACTGTACCGACCAACCATGAACCCGTGGTTGATAATCCGCCCAGCCCTGAACCTGAACCTGGACCCGGACCCGGACCCGAACCCGAACCTGAACCTGAACCTGAGCCTGAACCGAAGAATCCTAATGATGGCCCCACTGGTCGACATGAGGATAATCCCGATCCGGACAGCGGAGGAGGTCCAAATGACGAGAAAGAAACTCGTCATGAGGAAACCAAAGAGCCGAATACGGATGAGTCTCCGTCGGAGTATAAAGCACCCGACCCGCCCAAGGCGGATGAAGGTGGCAACTCTGGTGGCGGCAACTCCGGAGGCGGTTCGGAGAAGAAGGCAAAGGACGATAACGGAAAGCAGGAAACCTATAAGGATCCTGACTCCGGCAAAGAATCGTCCGGCACTGTCCGCACTGGCGACAGTAAGGAGTATGACCACCGCGACGAGAAAGTCGACAAGAATCCTTCGCCGGTAGAGAAGGGTGTGAACCCTGATCCTCCGAAGAAGGAGTCCGGTGGCAATTCCAATAAAGAATCCAGCGGCGGATCCGACAATAACGATTCTGGCGGGAGCAACGACAAAGAAATCGCAGCTCCTGAATAAAGCTTCATTTCCCTCATGAATGCCCCAGTTGCGAGGGGCGCCAGATAACCTGAGGGAAGCACCTTAAAAGGCGGAGAGCCTAAAAACTCTCCGCCTATTTCCACGTTTTACTCGGTAATGATCTGATTTGGAGACGATTAACAATGCGGCTAATAAAATCTTTCAAAGAACTTTTTCCACTCTGGATATTTTTACAATCAAGAAAGGAATTATAACTATATGAATAAGATTGCTAAGGCGGGTATTGGCATCGCAGCCGTTGCTGCTGTTGCTGCTACCGGTGCGCTTGTAGCTTTTGCTTGGGGCCCTTCACGTACTACATATACGCTTGAAAAGCCTGCTACAAAAGTTACGTTCAACTCTATTACTAATAACAATAAAGAAGTTGGTGATGAGCGCTACTTTGTAAGCGCTTCTCCATACACTGGTGATGCTTCTAAAAATCACTGGACTGATAACACTCAAGTTGAGAATGGTAAAGAGTATGTCGTTCGCATGTATGTACATAACAACGCTGCTTCTAACCTTAATCTAACCGCAAAAGACGTAAAAGCTTACGTCGTTTTGCCAACCACTACCGGTACAGAAATTACCGTAAGTGGTAAAATTACTTCTTCAAACGCTGACCCAGTCTCCGTTTGGGATGAAACTACTTTTAAATCCAAGAATGGTGAAAAGTTCAACCTTGCCTACGTAGATGGTACCGCAAAGTATTACAACAATGCTGGTACTTTCAAACTCGGCACGAGCGTATTTACTAACTCTGGTCAGCTTCTTGGCTATAGCAAGATGGATGGCAATATTCCAGGTTGTATTCAATACTCTGGTTACCTTACTTTCCACGTTAAAGCTCAATTCGCTGCTAAACCAGCTCTCGAAATTCAAAAGGAAGTAAAACTTCTTGGCACTGATACTTGGAGCGAACAAATTAAAGCCAAAGCTGGCGACACTGTTCGTTATCGTATTCAGGTTAAGAATACTGGCAATACGCAATTGCAGAACGTTCACGTTTTCGACGTTCTTCCTAAGGGTCTAACTTACGTAAAAGGTTCGACTACTGTTGCTAATGCTACTAATCCAAAAGGTATCGCCGTTAGCGATAACATCGTTACGGATAACGGTATCAATATCGGTACTTATGGCGCCGGTGCAAATGCTTGGATCTACTTCAATGCTACGGTTGATAAGTCTGTAAGCGAAGAATGTGGTAATACGATTCTTCGTAACATTGCACAAACTTCCGCTGGTTCCAGTACTGGTACTAAAGAAGATACGGCAGACGTCATTGTTGACGGTAAAACCTGTAAAGATGGCTTTACTATCGACAAGAAAGTAAAGAACGCTGCTGGTGAGTATGTTGAAACCGCTAACCTTAAGGCTGGCGAAAATGCTCACTACCGCATCGCATTCAAGAATACTGGTGACACCACTTTGAAGAACGTCATCATCAAAGATACTCTTCCTGCAAACATGACCTATGTCAAAGGTAGCACGAAGATCGACAGTAAAGCTGCTGCTGATGGCATCGTTTCTGACGCTGGCCTCAACATCGGTAACGTAGCTGCCGGTAAGACCGTATATGTCTACTTTGATGCTTTTGTTGCTAAGACTCTTGGTGACAAGTGTGAGACTACTACCCTTACTAACACCGTTAAGGGTACTTACAATAAAGATGACAAGACTGCTAAGACTGACACTGCAGTCGTAAAGATTGAAGGCAAGTCCTGTAAAGATGGCTTTACTATCGACAAGAAAGTAAAAGACGCCAACGGTAATTATGTAGAAAGCACCACCCTCAAGGCTGGCGAAACTGCACATTATCGTATTGAATTCAAGAATACTGGCGACAACGAACTCAAGAACGTTGTCCTCAAAGATACGCTTCCTTCCAAGATGACCTATGTCAAGGGTAGCACTAAGATTGGTAGCACCGCTGCAGGTGATGGCATCGTCTCTGGCGAAGGCCTCAACATTGGCAACGTCGCTGCTGGCAAATCCGTTTATATCTACTTCGACGCTAAGGTTAACGCTGGTGTAGGCGAAGATTGCGCCGACGCTACTCTAACCAACATTGTTGAAGGTAAATATAACAACGATGATAAAACCTCCAAGACTGACACTGCGGTCGTAAAGGTTGACGGCAAAGAATGTAAAGATGGCTTCATCATCAACAAGATGGTTCAAGCCGACGGTGGTAAAGAGTGGAGTGAAAACGTCACTGTTAAGGCAGGCGACAAAGTTCGCTATCGCATCCAATTCAAGAACACTGGCGAAACAACTCTAAAGAATGTCGTAATTCGCGATCTTCTTCCAAGCAATATGACCTACGTCAAAGGCAGTACGATTCTTTACAATTCTGCAAACACCAACGGTAAAACTCTTGCCGACGGTATCGTATCGACCGAAGGTATCAATATTGGCGATTATGCCAAGGGTACCGAAGCAACGATTTACTTCTACGCTACGGTCAATGCATCTTTGAAAGATAACTGTAACGGTTCTACTCTTACCAACACTGTAAAAGGTAAGTACAACAACGATAGCAAGACTGAGAAGTCGGATACTGCTGACGTTACCGTACCTGGTAAGGACTGCAAAGAACCAACTCCAACGCCATATCTCCCAGAGACTGGTGCAGGAGAAATTATCAGCGGTGTACTTGGCCTTGCTGCCGTAAGCACTGCTGCTGGCTACTATATCATTAGCCGCAAAAAATAAGTTGACCGCCTAGTATAGAGCTTTCCCAGAAGCTTTTAGATGGACGGGAAACTAATATAAAAATACTCCCCGAGCAATCGGGGAGTATTTTTTTGTGTGCGTTTATTTCTGTGCCGCTTGTAATACGCGCTCGAACAGCATTGTCACGGTGAGTGGCCCCACGCCGCCAATCTTTGGTGTAATCGTCAAGTCTTCGCGTTCACGTACGGCGTCATCTACATCGCCTTTAATTACACCACCTTCGGAAGCTGTGCCAGCATCGACTACTACCGCGCCGTATTTGAGCATCGCGCTTTTGATCAATCCAGGTACTCCCGTAGCCGTTACGACTACGTCGCAATCTGGCAGAGTGGATGTGTCGTCACCTTTGTCGTATACTGTCACGTCGTATCCGCTTTCGCGCCACATTTTTTCAAGCGGCGCACCGACTAATTTACCGTGTCCGACAATTCCGAGTTTCTTTTTATGTAAGTCAATTCCGTAACCTGTCAACAGCCAATGAATTGCCATTGCGGTCGCCGTGTCTGATTCTCCACGTAGTCCGTCAACATCCTTCGCTACTGGTATTAAGTCCAAAATTGACATATCGCATTCGGATAGCGGCAACTGCACTATGATGCCAGTTATTGTTTCGTCCTTCGCTGCGGCCCGAATCTTCTCCTCGGCATCGTTTGCGGCTATTTTCGTTACTGCGACTTCTATGCCAATATCCTCGCCGTAAACCTGCTTTAGTGACATATACTTTGCAATTACGAGCGAATCGTTATCGTAGAATATTGCTAGTTTCGGAAAAATTTTTCGACTACGCAAGGCTTTTACAGTATGCGCTTGGCGCTCTTTTATGTATCCTGCTAGCTCGCGACCATTCAACTCTTTCATTCGTCTCCTAACTCCATCGGTTCTTGCTCTAGTGTGTAGCCAAATTTTTCTTTTACGGCATCTATCACTGCCTGGCGCGCTCTCGCTAAATCTGCGTAATTCTTTGCGTTCTCGTTGATTAAGATTAGGGCCGCCTTATCTGACACGCGCATGCCATAGAATTCCTTACCTTTTAATCCAGCATGCTCAATCAGCCAACCACTTGGCACCTTACCGCCATCCCAAACTGGAATGTCTTTTTTCTTAGCCTCTTCGGCTTCCTTTTCGTTAAGGTAAATATTCTTAAAGAATGAGCCTGCCGAGGCGAACTCTGCCGGATCGGGCAACTTGCCAGCACGAATCTCCGCCACCGCATCGCGCACGACTTGCGGAGTAAACTCTGTCACGCCGCGCTCATCAAAATAGGCCTGGAGAGAAGTGTAGAATGGCGGCTTCAGCCAATGCTTGTGTAATTCCACTGTAACGCTAGAAATAAAATAGCGTCCCACGCCGTCGCCGGTATTAAAAATACTGTGGCGGTAGCCGAGATCCAACTCGTCGGCCATCATATGTTTGAAAAGATTATCACGACAATCATAAACGCATACCGAATGCAAGGTTTGTGCTATTTCTTGACCGTAAGCACCCACGTTTTGGACTGGCGCCGCGCCAACCGTGCCAGGGATTTTCGATAACGCCTCAATACCAGAGTAGCCATAACTCTCGCCGTTCCAGAGTTTTACGCTGTATTCTACTAAATCGTCTAATAGGTCGCCACTTTTGGCGCAGAGACGTATCTTGGCTGGGTCGCTATCTATTACGTAAATGCCGTGTAATTTATTCACGAGAATGACGCCGTCAAAACCACCGTCGCGTCCAATAACATTGCTACCGCTGCCCAGGATGTACGTTGGTAGGCCTTTCTCGTCCGCAAAATGATAAGCTTCCGCCAAATCTTTATCTTCTTCGATATCGATGACATATCTCGCATTTCCACCAAGGCGCATGGTTGTTAGTGTTGATATTGCTACATTCTCGCGTATCTTCATGCAATAATTATACCACCAGGCGCATAAAACTACTACAAATTCCGCCCTCGATTGACAATTGCTAGTAATAGTGGTATAATTCAACAACGCACATTAATAGTACAGAGTAGAAAGGGGGTAAACTATTGGGAGAACTCTCATTTAGTATTCCTAACGCTGTCAGGCTTGGCGATATTGCAGAATATATCGCACCTAATTTATACGAAGCGGCGCAGGCACGTGTCAAAGAGGGTATAAAGCAGAGCGGTCGCATAGTTATCACACCCGCGCAATGGCGAGAGTTATGTGAGCTTGAGGCGAAAAATTGGGAAAAACTTCCGGAGCCTTTTTTTCGCGAAGTGTTGCCGCGCGATTTTTGTCTTGAAATTGCCGACACGGACTATCTTGTCGGCTATCGACAGTCTGAATTTGCGTCAATCAATCTCGAAGATGGTCGGCGGCTCGAACCGAAAGTCGACTGCCTAATCGGCTGGCGCGATCACATCGAATTATATAAGGACGGTCGGTGGCGCAAAAAAGGCGAAAATGGCGGACTCAAACAGCACATCGGCGGTATCGGGCTTCTTTATGAGAAAGAACGAGCGCCCGAAGTTGCCTATTACTGGATCGGCCAGGCAAACGAAGCGGCCGAAGAGTTAATCGTAGATATTCTCAGCGACTACTTCGCAGTACAGTATGCGTATTATGTACTGCCCAATCTGGTCGCCGGCATAGGGCACATCTGCAACGACTAATGGCTGATTCTGTACAGATTAAGACAGGCGGTCCTCACGGGCCGCCTTTTTAATTGCGTGTTAAAATATAGCCAAGTGCACCCGTAGCTCAGTGGAAGAGCACTGGTTTCCGGTACCAGGTGTCGCAGGTTCGACTCCTGTCGGGTGTACCATCCGAAATGATTTATAATTAAGATACATAAAAAGCCGCTCACTTGAGCGGCATCACTTTTTGTTAATAATTGCCTTTGTTTGCTATTGATGGCATGAAAAATGCCCCGCTGAGCGGGGCGGAGACCAGAGATCTCTTTAAGGTGCTACCTTACGGTAGGTGCCGACGATTACTCGTCGGCGGCGATCTTTTCTTCCTGGGGGGCAGCTTTTTCCGAAGTCTGATCAGTCGCAGTGACGACGGTATCTTCCGTTGCTACTCTTGCTTTCTGATGCTCCGCTTCAAGTGCTCCTGCACAAGGCAGCGGGTCACGTCTGTAGTTCTTAATACTTCCCCATGCCATATCTTTTTCCTCCTTATCTGAAAAACAATGGCCTACGTTCCGAAAGAATCATCATACCAAAATGGTACAACCTCTTTATTATAGCACACAATACCCCAAGTTGTCAAGCCTAAGTTTGTCAAAAACTAGCCATGCAGGTTGTCGTAGGCGCCATTAAAAATTTGCGCATACACCTTCTGTAGAAGCAGATGTTCGCTTTTAGTGATTTTGGGCGCATGCAGGAGCGCGATAGGTTCCAGTAGGGGCAGATCTCCGACGAGGCTTACTCCATTTTGCTGCAGATAACGGAAAAGCCGACCACCAAGTATTGGTAACAGCCGCCGCAAATCATCATCGGGGCTAACCAGCAATAGCTCCGATTTGACCTGTTGTTTGCTAGGATATTTGCTCAAAACTTCCACCTCCCTTGAAGAAAATGAGATTTAAAGGATACGCCTATGCCTAGGTTGTTTTAAATGTAGCTTAGCTTGCGAAATCTCGTCAAGTATACTGCATGAAAACCAACTTCAAGTTGATATCTGATGACCCCAATCTTAAAAAATGCTATAATCTCCCTAGTGCACCCGTAGCTCAGTGGATTAGAGCACTTGTCTTCGGAACAAGGGGTCGTGGGTTCGAATCCCTCCGGGTGTACCAGCGATAGAGCAGAGCGTGAGCTCTGCTTTTTCGCTGGTCTCCGCCCTAGATGCCAAACGTAGAACTTTGCTATACTGGCGTAAAGAGGTTTAAATGTTCGAGAATCTACATAACTTTATAAAAGATAAACCAGAAAAAGCGGGCGGTACAGAAAAAAATTCTTGGGATATGACGCCGCCAGAAAAGACGCCAACTTCCGCCGCAAAACCAAAAGAAGACGTCGATTTGTTTGATTTATTAAATAAAGTCGACGGGTACGACCCAAATATTAATACTGCCGAAACGGAGACATCTTCGGATAAAGATTGGTTTGCACTGGTGACTAATACGCGACCAGATGCATCGCTGGATAGCATGTTAATTTCGTCGCCAACCGTATTTATACGCGAATATAAAAGGTTCCGCCTTGGCCCCGGCGCTACAAAAGACGACATTATGCGTGCAATTGACGACGATGTCAGGTTTGACTATATCGAACGTTTCGGGCTAGACCGTGATGCCACATGGGATACCATACGAGAAGAAGTGGTAGAGGAACTAAGAGATATTTGCGCGCGTCATGGCTATAATAAAAGTAAGGGCGATTACGCAACATTCATGAAAACGCACCCCAGGTCAAGAAGAGCAATATATCTAGAATATACGGGGCTAGAGAACGAGTCCGTTAGCGATGCGGACCTAATTAGATGCGCGGTAAATAAAACCCGAGTGCTAACCGAGCGAATGCAAAAGAAATCCTCTTCCGATTTTTTCGCCAAGAACGTAGACGAGGCAACGAATATTAGGCATGAGTAAATCTTCGCAATCTAAGTGAATAGCTTTCTAGCTATATATCATCTTCGTGTTATTATTAAAAATAGAAGACGAAAAGGAGGTTTTTATAATGAGTAAAGAGTCCGGCCCGAATAGCGCCGAAAACCAAGATCAAGGCCCATCGAGCTACGAGCAAGTGATGGCTGGTGCCGTGGTTTTTAATGCGGCTGAAGCAAGCGCGCGCGCCGCAGAATATAGGAAACAGAAGGCAGATCAGGAGGCGGCAGACAAAGCCGCCGCGGAAGCGGAAGCGGAGCAGCGCAAGCAAGCATACGAAGACCGGGAAGCGCAAGAGCGCGCTGAAGCCGAAGAGAGAGCGCGCCAGCATCAAGAGGCTTGGGAGGCTCGTCGGGAAAACCACGATTATCCAACGGAAATTATTGATACCTTTATGTCGAATATTAACGAAGCCATAACGGAAGCGACTAAAGATGGACAAGAAACCGCCGATTTTACAAGGGAGGTCACAATATACTATGGGCCAGGATATGCAGATTATTCGCGCAAAGGTATAGCTAGTACGCTTACAGGAAAAGAGGCTAATGGCGGTTCTCCTGATGTAGTATGCGAGGCTGCAATCGATAGTGTTATTAATAAAGACCCCGACAATAAGGATTATGACGGTGATATACGTGGTCTCGCTACTGAACAAATGCCAGCAATCAAGGCAAAGCTTGAAGAAGCTGGATATTTGGTTCAAACCGATGCTAAAACCGGCATCATAACATCGATTGCCTGGGGCGAAGAGGCGGCAAGGATAACAAAGGAAATGGAGGAAGCGGCAAAGGAGTCGGAGAAACCAGCCCAGACGCCAGCAAAACAGCAATCTGTTATTTCAAGAATCTTTTCACGTCTTCGCGGGAAAAATTAAAATCTTTTAAAACCTCCTAATCCATTGCTTATCGTTAGTCGCACCTCCATAAGCTATGGTGCGACAAAAAAGCGTAGCCTCCGCCACGCCAAAACGTCTCCATCTTTGGTCTAAACGCCAATCAAATCCAAATCGTAAATCTTGCCATTCTCGACGGCTGCAATAGCTTCAACTATCCATTCATAAGAACGGAGTTTATCGCGCATTTCTACGATTTCGTCATAAGAGAACCATTCGGTCTGTAGAATCTCGTCTTTATTATTACTGCTGTGCTTTTTTAGAATTTTTGTGCTGAAGATAATACCAATAAACGAGTCGCCAGCCACCATGCTATTTCTTATTTTTGCTATACCAGTTAGCTCGACATCGTATCCACTTTCTTCAAAAATCTCGCGTTTTGCGCCTTCAAAAACATTTTCATTTAGGTCAAGCATTCCTGCTGGAAGGTTCCATTTTCCCCTAATTTCTTTTTTCGCTTCTTGGACTAGCAAATATTTGCCGTTTTTCTCCAACACGCCACCTACTACAATTATTCCCATGTGAACCATTTTATCACTTGAACTTTTTGTTGCATACTTGATAAATGCTATACTAGACACATGTCTCAGCCAAAAACTCAGCGGAGATTATTAATCATTCCAACTGTCGTTTTGGTTGTTTTTGCGAGTATCTTTATCTGTTTTTACCAAGCCGTCAAAAATCGTTTCATCAGTATTAATGAATGGTCGCTGAATTCAAACTCCGTTCGTGGCGTAGATATCTCTGAGTATCAAGTCAACGTTGATATGAATAGGCTCAAAGAACAGGGAATTCAGTTTGTTTATATTAAGGCTACTGAGGGTAGCACTCATGTAGATAGGCAGTTTGCGGCTAATTGGCAAAACGCTCAGAATGCTGAGCTACCTGCGGGCGCATATCACTTTTTTAATTTTGAAAGCCCTGGCGCCGAGCAGGCAGAAAACTACATCAATACTGTCGGTGAGTCGCTGGATGGGCGTTTAATTCCCGCAGTAGATCTTGAGATTTATGGCGAAAAAGAATTGGTCCAGCCAAACAAAGATAGTCTTCGTAGCGAGCTTAAGATTATGCTCGATCGGCTCGAGGCGCAATACCATGTTAAACCAATAATTTATGCGCAAAAAGATTTTTACGATACTTATCTTACGGATTTCTCGGATTATCCACGTTGGGTACGCGATGTCTATGTACCGGCAAGGTGGAATAATGGCAATGATTGGCTGATATGGCAATACAATGACCGTGGTCGACTGGACGGTTATTCTGGCGGAGAAAAATACATCGATTTAAACGTAATTAATAGCAATAAAAGCTTAAGCGACCTTAAAGTATAGCAAAAAATAATATATAATTACTAAGGATGAGCATTTTGGAAGTTCGTAACCTAAGTAAGTCTTACGGCAAAGGTGACAATCTTGTAAAAGCCGTTGATGATGTCAGCTTCGCCGTTGAAGAAGGCGATTTTGTTGCCATTATTGGTGCTAGCGGCTCGGGCAAATCTACGCTATTACATTTAATTGGTGGAGTAGATAATCCTAGTTCTGGCGAGATAATTGTCGATGGTGAAAATATTACAAAGTACAATTCCGATAAACTTGCCGTTTTCCGTCGCGAAAAGGTTGGCATCATTTATCAGTTCTATAACCTCATTCCCGTGCTGAATGTACAGGAAAATATCACGCTCCCATGCGACTTGGCTAAAAAAGAAATCAACCAAGAATATCTAAAAGAATTAATCGAAATGCTTGGCCTGAGTGATCGAGTGAAGTATTTGCCAAATCAGCTATCTGGCGGTCAACAACAGCGCGTAGCAATCGGTCGAGCTCTCTTCGGGCAACCGAAAATCATCCTCGCTGATGAACCAACGGGCAACCTAGACAAGAAAGCTGGTGATGAAATTGTAAAGCTTCTTGAAGTTGCGCATGAAAAATATCGCCAAACTATTATTTTGGTCACCCACGATATTTCCATAGCACAGCACGCCCAGCGTATTATTACTTTCGAGGATGGAAAAATCATAAAAGACGAACGTAAGGGAGAGCATGAAGATTCTAGCGAAGCTCAATCGCATTAATCTAGAACAAAACCGCGCCCGTACTATTGTGACCATTATTGGCGTCGCATTATCCATAGCGTTAATATTGTCTGTAATTGGCGTGGCAACAAGTTTCTTGAATAGTTGGCGTCTCCGCGAAATTGAAGAATATGGCGATTATCATATCATGTACCGCGACGTTCCAGGTAATCTTGTATCGATTATCGAAGAGTCAAATTATTTCGATGTACAATTTTATTCCAATCATATTGAATATATAGTTCTTGAAGATGGTACGAAGGATTATTACGTTGCGGGACTCTTTCCGCGAAATTCTTACGCGCCAATTACGGACGCCGCCATGCTTCAGCGCGATGGAGATCATCTATACGACGTTTTTGTAAAATACCGCAATCCTCACGATTATTCTCATAGCGAAAAAATGATAGCCCGTGAATTAAAAGACGCCGGCATGGAAGAAATCGAAACTCGCACCACTCTAGTTGCAACTCTGGATGGCTGCATGCCAGAGACGACGCGCATTCTCTCATGGTCGCTATCGGTATCTGCTATTGGCGTATTGGCCATTGTGTCAGCTTTTGTGATTAGGAATTCATTCAACATTTCAATCACAGAACGTGAACGCCAGTTCGGTATGCTTTCAAGTATTGGCGCTCGCCCGCGCCAAATTCGCGGAATGGTTTATCGCGAAGCCTTTTCGATTGGCGTTGTAGCAATCCCGGTTGGTATTATTCTAGGTATTATTACCACATTAATAGTCTGCGCGATTGTCAACAAGCTCGATACCTATGCCTTAGGTTTTTCAATGTCTTTCTTTATCCCGGTTAGCGGATATTTTTCAATTGCAATAATCGGTGCAATCATAATCCTTCTCTCTGCCGCCTCGCCTGCAATCGTGGCGAGTAGAGTTAGCCCTATTGCCGCTTTGCGTAATGAAAATGATATTAAAATTAAAGCCAAAAAAGTGCGCACATTGAAACTCACGCAGAAGATTTGGGGAATTGGTGGCGTAATCGCGGCTAAGAATCTCAAGCGTAGTCGCAAAAAATATCACACTACCGTAGTATCTATTGTACTTAGCGTGGCAATTTTTATTGGCGTTTCGACCTTAATTTCCTATGGTTATAAAGATATCGCTTTTTTCATTGACGACACGGGTTCGAACTTTATGATCTTCGATGGCACAAAGGAGCTCTATGATAGTATTATTGAGCGTTTTAATATAAAAGAGTACGCATATTTCTACGAGTCCTCGCCAGACCTTACCAACGGAGCAGCCCCGGTTAAATTAACAGCCATATCTAAGGACGAATTTGCTCGCTTTGCCAAAAGAGCGGGGTATCGCGGCAATGACTATGCAAATGTCGCAATCCTGCGCGATTATTACATGGACCATCACAGTAACGGCTCAGTAAGCTTTGAGCGCGGAACCGATTATAAAGTTGGCGATAAAATTGACTTAGTCATCTATAGACTAAGGCCCGCTATAAATTACCAGATTGAAGATTTAGATTCGGATCTTGACGAGTTTGATAATACGGAAATAGCTCCGAGTGCAGACGATGACCCAAAGACTAAAAAGATAGAATTGGAAGTTACACAAATTACTGAAGAGACACCGTTGGGGATATCTAAAAACACATTCTCCAATAAGGGCGCAATCTATATCTCTGAAGAAAATGAAATATTAAAAGACACGTCTGGCATCTATTTTACGATTGGAGATTTCCATATTGCCGATTCTGGGCTTGGCGAGCAAATTGGTAAATATTTAGACGACAATAAAAATAAGCTTCAATATAAAAACGAGTTCGGAGATTACGCGGATTATTACTATTACAATGCCGAAATAGCCTATACTTCCATTCGGAATCTATTATTGACTATCGAAATCCTATCTTATGGTTTTATAGCAATCGTTTCATTAATTGGCATTACGAATATCTTTAATACAATAACCACGAATGTCGCTCTGCGCGCGAAAGAGTTTGCGGTCCTAAAATCTATTGGCATGACCGAGAAAGAGTTTAGTCAAATGGTCCGCCTCGAAAGTGCCATGTATATTACGCGCGCGCTGCTAATTGGTCTGCCAATCGGCCTATTAATGTCGTATGGCATGTATAAACTCTTCGATGCGGGCGGGGCGGGAATTGGGCTAATTATTCCGTGGCACGCAGTAGTGATTTCGATTTTGGCAGTAGTGATTCTTGTAGCCGGCACGATGCGTTATTCGATGCGTCAAATTCGTAAACAAAATATCATTGAAACAATTCGCAAAGAAAGTTTCTAATTTAAGATTTTAGTTGCTCTTCAATCATAGCGGCGTCGATTTCTATTTCTGTGCCGCTGTTTGCTACTCCGGCTAATACCATCTTGGCGACTAGATTCTCAACAGTATTTTGCACAACACGTCGCATTGGGCGAGCTCCTAATTTTGGATCATAGCCATTCT